>JAGVGA010000094.1 GCA_020057345.1 Candidatus Omnitrophota bacterium
GAGGATTTCCTGGAAGAAGATTGGCTCTACGAGGCGATCACAGAGACCTATATTCCCTTGATCAGCATGTTTGAGCGTCTGGCGCAGGACGGCGTTGATTTTCGTCTGACCATGTCCATCACGCCAAGCCTGGGCTCGATGCTGAGCGATCCTCTTTTGCAGGAGCGCTACTTAAAACATTTGAACAAGCTCATCGAATTGGCGCATAAGGAGGTCGAGCGGACTTCGTGGATGCCGGAATTCCAGCGCCTGGCCAAGATGTATCTGGGTCTTTTTTACGGCGCGCGCAACCTATTTGAAAAATATCAGCGCAATCTCATTCTGGCTTTCAAGCGCTTTCAGGATTCGGGAAACCTCGAGATCATCACCTGCGGCGCCACGCACGGTTATTTTCCTCTGATGGACGTGACCAAGGCCTCGGTGCGCGCCCAGGTCAAGGTCGCTGCCAGCCATTACGAAAAACTCTTCGGCAGAAGGCCCCGCGGCATCTGGCTTCCGGAATGCGGCTATCAGCCCGGCGATGATGAGATCTTAAAAGAGGCGGGCATCAAATTTTTCTTTACCGATTCCCACGGCATCCTTCACGGAACGCCCCGGCCTAAATACGGCGTGTTTGCGCCGGTGTACACGAAGAGCGGCGTGGCCTGTTTTGCCAGGGACATGGAATCCTCCAAGCAGGTCTGGTCAAGCATCGAAGGGTATCCGGGCGATTATGAATACAGGGAGTTTTACCGCGACGTGGGTTTTGACTTGGATTATGATTATATCAGGCCTTATATCAATCCCGACGGGACGCGCATCAATACAGGCATCAAATATTTCAAGATCACGGGCACGTCGAACGAGAAGCATCCGTACGACCCCGACCGCGCGCGCCAGAAAGCGGCTGACCATGCGGGCAACTTTTTGTTCAACCGCGAGAAACAGGTCGAATATCTCTACGATGTTTTGGACCGAAGGCCGATCATCATCTCTCCGTATGACGCCGAGCTCTACGGCCACTGGTGGTTTGAAGGGCCGCAGTGGCTTGAGTTTCTGATCCGCAAAATCAATTTTGACCAGAAGACCATTAAGATGGTGACGCCGCTGGAATATCTGGCGGATAATCCGAAAAACCAGGTCATCACCCCGTCATTGTCCAGCTGGGGGTACAAGGGGTATTCGGAAGTCTGGATCCAGGGGCAGAACGACTGGATCTATAGGCATCTGCACAAGGCTTCGCGCGTGATGACCGAGACGGTGAAGCAGAACCTCGATACCAACGGTTTGAAAAAGAGGGCGCTCAACCAGGCGCTGCGCGAGCTTCTTTTGGCCCAAGGTTCGGATTGGGCCTTTATCATGGCTACCGGAACGCATGTCTCTTATGCCCAGAACCGGACCAAGGACCATCTTCTGCGGTTCTTCCGCCTGATCGATGAGATCAGGTCCGAGCGGATCGATGAAGGGTTCCTGGCGGACCTGGAGTATAAAGACAACATATTCCCTGATATCGACTACAGGGTGCATCAATAAATCCTTCTTGATTGCGACAGAAGCCTCGATGAGAAATATCAGGCTTCTGTTTTGGCATAAGAGAGTTGAGGGTTTCATGGTCGATAAAAAAAAGATCCCGCAGCACGTGGCGATCATTATGGACGGCAACGGCCGGTGGGCCAGGCGGCGCGGCCTGGCGCGCATCGAAGGCCACCGACGGGGATTAAAGGTCATTAAAGAGATTATCCGGGCGGCTGATGACCTTGGTGTGAAGTACCTGACGCTCTACGCGTTTTCAAGCGAAAACTGGAAACGGTCGCACGATGAGGTCGATTTTCTCATGGCCGCCTGCCAGGGATTTATCGAAAAAGAGTTGCCCGGGATGATGGAAAACGGCCTTCGTTTCAGGCATATCGGCCGCCTCCAAGAACTTTCGGAGTCCTTAAGGCGCTGCATCGCGCATGCCGAGGCCGAGACGAAAAACAATAAGGGGCTGTGCGTCCAGCTGGCGTTTAATTATGGCGCGCGATTGGAGATCGTCGACGCCGTCAAATCAATAGCCCAAGAGGTCCAGTCGGGACGGGTCAATATCGGGGACATCGACGAAGGGTTGTTGGCGCGCTCTCTTTACACGAAGGACACGCCTGACCCGGATCTCCTGGTTAGGACGAGCGGGGAGGAGCGCATCAGCAATTTTCTTTTATGGCAGCTTGCGTATGCGGAGTTTTATATGACGAAGAAATATTGGCCCGATTTTTCAAAAAGGGAATTTTTGAGGGCGATCACCGAGTACCAGAAGAGGGCCAGGCGTTTCGGAGGCGTGAATGGTTAACCGCAGGATCTTAACCGCGACTCTTCTGGGATTTTTTTCCATTTCCACTCTTTTTGTCGAATGGCTCTACGTCGCGACCGTGCTCGTCCTTATTTCTCTGGGGCTGTATGAGTTTTTCACGCTCATCGAGAAAAAAGGGATCTCCATGTACAAATATTTCGGCATGGTCTTCGGCATCGTTATTCCGCTGTCCATCTATTTAAGGTTCGAGCTGACGCGAGGCTGGGAGCTCCTGTTCATCGCGCTGATGCTCATCATCCTCTTTATCTTACAATTTTCCAGGCGCGAGAGCACGAACGCGATTATTGGGATCTCGACGACGATGTTCGGCATCCTTTATATTTCATGGTTCTTCAGCTTCATGATCAAGATCAAGCTCCTGCCGTTCGGCACGTCGCTCGTCGGGTGCCTGCTACTAGCGACCAAGGGCGCGGACATCGGCGCTTTCTTAGTCGGCATGAGGTGGGGCAAGCACACGCTTATCCCGAGGATCAGCCCGAAGAAGACCCTTGAGGGCACATGCGGCGGTATTTTATTTTCGGTCCTGGGGGCGCTGGCCAGCAAATCTTTTTTACCGGACTGGCCTGTTTTTTCCTGGCTCAATATGATCGTCATCGGTTTTTCTTTAGGCATCCTTGGACTCTTAGGCGACCTGTCAGAGTCGCTGATCAAGCGGGATTGCGCGGCCAAAGATTCCAATAAGATATTTCCCGGCATGGGCGGCGTTCTGGATGTGATTGACAGCCTTTTGTTCACCGCGCCTGTTTTCTATTTCTATATGAATTATTATCTGAGCCGGGCGTTCACGAGCGGGAGCGGGTTTTAATTTTCGATGGGTAAAAAAAATATCGTTATCCTGGGTTCCAGCGGCTCGATCGGCGAGAGCGCCCTGGCCGTAGTCAGGCAGTTTAAAGATAAGTTCCGCGTGACGGGCTTGTCCGTCAACGCGAACATTGAAAAATTAAAAAGACAGATCGATGAGTTTGAGCCGGCGGCTGTCGCCGTGGCTGACCCGGCTCAAGCGCAGATCCTGGCTGGGCAAGTCCGCGGCCGCACAAAAATTTTTCAAGGCCGCGACGGCATCTGCGCGCTCGCTTCTTTAAAGGAAGCGGACCTGGTGTTGGTTGCAATCGTCGGCGCTGAAGCGGTCTATCCTCTTTTAGCCGCGATCAGGGCGAAAAAGACCATCGCCTTGGCCAATAAGGAATCTGTGGTCGTGGCCGGCGCGATCGTCCGCCAGGAGGCAAAGAAAAGAGGTGTCCGCATCATCCCGATCGACAGCGAGCAGAGCGCGATCTTCCAGTGCCTTGCGGGCTATGATCCGAAGACAGTGGAGCGGATCTATTTGACCGCGTCGGGAGGCCCGTTGTGGGGTCTTGCGGCAAGGCGCCTTAAAGAGGTCTCTTTGAAAGCAGTGCTCGCGCATCCGAAATGGAAGATGGGAAAAAAGATCACGGTCGATTCCGCAACGCTCATGAATAAGGGCTTGGAAGTGATCGAAGCCCAGCAGCTTTTTGATATGGATCTGAGGAAGATCAAGGTCCTCGTGCACCGGCAAGCCCTGGTCCATTCCATGGTCGAGTTTGTCGACGGGTCTATTTTGGCGCAGATCGGCGCGACCGACATGCGCCTGCCCATTCAGCTGGCATTGAGCTGGCCGCAGAAGTGGCCGAATCCGCGCTTGAAAATAGATCCTTTGGCCATGGGAGCGCTGACTTTCTCAAAGCCCGACACAAATAAATTCCCGTGTTTGGAGCTGGCTTATGAGGCCGCGCGCCAGGGAGGGACGGCGCCGTGCGTGCTGAATGCGGCGAATGAAGTCGCGGTGAACGCATTTTTGGGAAAGAAGCTTTCTTTCACCGATATTCCGAAGGTGATCGAGAGGGTGATGGCGCAAAAAGGGATGATCGAGAAAAAGGCGAGTTTAGAAGGGATTTTTGCCGCGGATCGCGCGGCCAGGCGATGCGCTTCTCAATGGATCGATGGTTTTTAAGAAGAAAGGCCGATAGACAATGATCGTTTTTATCCTGATTTTAAGTATTCTTATCCTTGTGCATGAGCTAGGGCATTATATCGCCGCCAAGGCTGCGGGCGTGAAGGTGGAGAAGTTTTCTTTAGGGTTCGGTCCGAAGCTTTTGTCGCGCAAGATCGGCGAGACCGAATACATGCTCTGCGCGATTCCGTTCGGCGGTTTTATCAAGATGGCCGGAGACAGCAATGAGGAGCGCCAGGGCAAGCCCGATGAATTTTTGTCCCGCAAACCCGGCGTGCGCGCGCGCATCATTTTCGCCGGCCCGTTTTTTAATTATGTTCTCGCCTTTTTATGTCTTTGGTTTGTTTTTATCCTCGGTTATCCGAGATACACCTCGACCATCGGCGAGTTGATCGATGGGATGCCGGCTGCGGCCGCGAATCTCAAGGTGGGCGATAAGATCATCGAGGCGGACGGGGTTAAAGTGGAATTTTGGGAGGATCTTTCCAAGAAGATCCGCTCGAAAAAGGGAGATACGCTTCGCCTAAAAGTCCTCAGGGACAAGAAAGAATTCGAAGTGGAGCTTGCGCCGAAAGCCAAGGAAGTGGAGACGCTCTTTGGGAAGAAAGTGGAGGTCGGCCTGATCGGCATCAAGCCTTCCAGCGATTTCGTCAAGGTGCGCTATAATCCGGCCGTCGCTTTTGTCAAGGGGCTCCAGACTTTAGTCCAGATGACGGTCATGACGATCGTTTCCATTTTTTATATTGTCATCGGCACGATGTCGTTCCGCGAATCCGTCACCGGGCCCCTGGGGATATTTTTCATCACGTCGAATGCGGCCAAGGTCGGCCTCTCGGCGATCCTGCACGTCATCGGAATCTTAAGCATGAGTCTGGCGGTCTTCAATATCCTGCCGCTGCCGGTGCTCGACGGAGGACATATCGCGCTCGCCGGCCTTGAGCGGTTAAGGAGAAGGCCGCTCGCGCGAAAGACAGAGGATGTGATCAACAATATAGGCATGAGTTTTTTGATCGTGTTGGCTGTTTTTATTTTCTGCAATGACCTGGTCCGTTACGGGTATTGGGACAAGTTCTTAGCCTTTTTTGCGAAATGAAGATCAAAAGAAGAAGGACCAAAAGCGTGCGCATCGGCCGTATCCGGATCGGCTCAGGGAATCCGATCGCGATCCAGTCCATGCTTAAAGTGCGGGCCAGAGACATCGGGAAAGCAACGGACCAGCTCAGGAGCCTTGAGCTATCCGGCTGCGATATCGTCCGGCTGGCTGTTGAGGAGCATCGCGATGCTTTTGCTATCCGCAGCCTTAAACGCCACACGCGGCTTCCCCTTGTCGCGGATATCCATTTTGACTTTCGTCTAGCCCTGGCAGCCATTGAAGCGGGCGCGGATAAGATAAGGCTGAATCCCGGGAATATCTTTAAACCCAATGAGGTCAGAGACGTCATCGCCGCTGCAAAAAACAGCCATTGCCCGATACGCATAGGAGCGAATTCCGGATCTCTGCGAATAAAGTCAAAAGACACAGCCGGCGCCCTTGTGAAGAGTGTCATGGATTATTTAAGGATCTTTAAAAAGTCCAGGTTTAATGATATCGTGATTTCCTTAAAAGGGTCGGATATCCTTGATACCATTGCCGCTTACAAGAAAATAGCCGGGTTGTGCGATCATCCACTCCATCTGGGCATCACTGCAACAGGCCTTCCTTTGGACGGTATTGTGAAATCGTCCGCCGGCATGGGGGTGTTGTTATTTGGCGGGATTGGTGATACAATACGGGTATCTTTGCTGGAAAGGCCGGAAGAAGAGGTCCGGGTCGCCAAATTATTGCTTAACAGTTTAGGGATACGTAAGTTTGGGCCTGAACTGATCTGTTGTCCTACCTGTGGCCGGTGCGAAGTCGATCTGCCGAAAAAGGCCAAAAAATTCCAAGATCTCTTGGACCAATTAGGGCCGCAAGATAAGGCTCGACTTAAGAACACCAAGATCGCGCTCATGGGATGCGTTGTCAACGGGCCGGGCGAGGCGAAGGAGGCGGCTTTAGGGATCGCTTTTTCCAGGCACAAGGGCGCGTTGTTCCAGTCGGGCAAGGTGTTTGGTTCTGTTGATTTGGAAGAAGGCGAAAATGCACTTTTTGGGATGCTCAAGGAGGATCTAGGGAGGATGAAAAAAAGATGAAGGGCATTAAAGAAAAAGTCAGGCATCATTTGATTTCGACCGAGTATTTCTTCGGTAAAAAAGACAAAGAGCCCGTCGATAAAGAAAAGCTCAAGCGCGAACTTTTTAAGACCATTGATCATATTATTTCCATGGAGCGCGTCACGCTGACCGCAGAGGAGAAGGATAAGATCGCCAGCGAGCTGATGGATGAAGTCATCGGCATCGGCCCCTTAAGCTCTCTTTTGAACGATCCGGCGGTGACCGAGATCATGGTCAACGGTCCGGACATCGTCTACGCGGAGAGGAACGGCGAGATGACATTGACGGACATAAAATTTGAAAGCCACCGCCACCTGATGCAGACGGTCGAGAAGATCATGGCGCCCACGCAGCGCCGGGTGGATGAATCCAATCCGTTCGTGGACGCCTCGTTGCCGGACGGATCCCGCGTGAATATCATCCTGCCGCCTCTGTCTTTGATCGGGCCGGTCATCACCATCAGGAAATTCCTGCACGAGATCGCGATCATGGACGATCTGATCAAGCGCGACACCATGACGGAAAAGATGTCCAGGTTCCTCGCTGCCTCTATCAAGGCCAAGCTCAATATCATTTTTGCCGGGGCGACAGGCGTGGGAAAGACAACGACACTGAACGTCTTGTCCCGTTGCATCGGGGACGGCGAGCGCATTGTCACCATCGAAGATACGTCGGAATTACGCTTAAAGCAGAAACATGTCGTTCCCTTGGAGACGCGGCAGGCGAATGTGGAAGGTAAAGGCGAAGTCTCGATTCGTGAGCTTTTTAAGAATTCTCTGCGCATGAGGCCGGACCGTATTATTTTGGGTGAGATTCGTGGCAGCGAAGCCCTGGATATGCTCCAGGCGATTTCCAGCGGCCACTCAGGGGCGCTGGCGGTTTTGCATGCGAGTTCGCCGCACGACGTGATCTCCAGGATCGAGATCATGATCATTACGTCCAACACGGCGATCCCGCTATGGGCGATTCGCAGACAGATCGCGAATGCCATTGACATCATCGTGGTCCAGGAGCAGCTCAATGACGGCAAGCGCAAGGTGACCCATATCACCGAGGTCTGCGGCGTGGAAAACGACGAAGTGGTCTTAAGGGATCTTTTTTCCTATGAGATCAAGGGGATCAACGAGCAGGATAAGTGCGTGTTCGGCGAATGGAAGGCGTGGGGTATAACGCCCAACTTTTATCCGCGCTTCAACCTGTACGGCATCGACCTTCCCCAGGATACATTTACGATTTAATAAAAAGCGCAGCGATGTACTGGACAAGATCATTTATATCGACATTAAAAGAAGCGCCGGAGAGCGCCGAAAGCGTCAGCCACCGTTTGATGTTGCGCACGAATATGGTGCGTATGCTGATCTCGGGTGTCTATTCTTATCTTCCTTTTGGTTACGCAGTTCTTTCTAAGATAGAGAAGATCGTGCGCGAGGAGATGAACGGTATCGGCGCTCAAGAGGTCCTGTTGCCCGGCCTGCAGCCTTTAGAATTATGGCAGAAGACCGGCCGCGACGAAGTGATGGGCGAAACGATGTTCCGTTTCTCAGACCGTAAAGGAAGGAA
>JAGVGA010000048.1 GCA_020057345.1 Candidatus Omnitrophota bacterium
CCTCAACGTTCGCATCCACAACCTTCGGACCCTTGTCCGCAAAACGCTCGTTGATCGCCTTGATGAGATCGTCGAGTTTCAATTCGCCTGTCGCCGCGGCATAAGCGCCCAAAAGCACGGTATTGCTCAAAAGGGTTTTGCCCAATATCTCCATGGAGATCTTATTGCCCGGTACGACATAGACCTTCTGGCAACCCTTTGGTTTGGGGATCTCCATCCCCTCTCTCTCATTGACAACCGCGACGCCGTCATCTTTAAAACCGACGTAACAGTCAAAACCCCTCATGAGTGTCGCATCCACCACCAAGAGATAATCCGGGTTATACACCTGACTCCTTAAGTGCACAGGCTTATCGTCGATACGCACAAAGGCATTCATAGGCGCTCCCATGCGCGCGGCGCCAAAATGAGGAAATGCATAAGGGTACTGACCTTTTAAAAAATAGGCGTATCCTAAAAGGCTCGCTGTGGTGATGGCGCCCTGGCCTGCCCTGGCATGGATCCTGATCTCTTTCATCTATCTCCTCCGATAGTTATCACGTAAAAAGAAAGCCATATTATATTAGGTAAAGTCCCCTAAATCAAGGCTTTTGTCTGCTGCCGTGCCCTCAGCTGCTTAGATAGGACCTGAATCATCTTTTTTAAGCGCGGACTGAGCCCAACCGGATGCGGGCAGCCGCCTTTGAGGCGCTTAAAGCTCTTCTTAAGGCTATCCAGGTTCTTCCGGGCGTTCTCCCTGACCTCAGAGAAGGGTTTAAGCGGATAGACCACGTCTCCGG
This sequence comes from Candidatus Omnitrophota bacterium, assembly GCA_020057345.1. Taxonomy (GTDB): domain Bacteria; phylum Omnitrophota; class Gorgyraeia; order Velamenicoccales; family Velamenicoccaceae; genus JAGVGA01. Next base: position 780 of record JAGVGA010000048.1, read on the forward strand.
CCACCATCATCTTCTTCAATAACGGTTCGCCCAACCGCTCGGTCTCCAGACCGATGATATCCTTTTTTAAGACCCCCTCTTTATCAAAAACCCTGAAAACCTGCTTGCGGCCGGGCAAGGTCACTTTTTTTTCGCTCAGCTTCATAGTCGGCAAAAACACTCCCTCTTTGTTCGTCACTTCGCTGATCTTGTAAATCACATCCAGCGATGGGCTGTCCGCCGAGACGCCCATCTTCGTGCCAACGCCGAAATCATCGATCGCAGCCCCCTTTAAAACGAGCTTTTCGATCTTATACTCATCCAAATCCCCGCTCGCCAGGATCTTGACCCCGCGCAAACCACATCTATCAAGCATCTTTCGGGCAGTTTGGGAAAGCTTCACGAGATCCCCGCTGTCTAAACGCACGGCCTTTAAGCGATACCCCCTGGCTTTAAATTCCTTGGCGACTTTGATGGCATTGGCCACGCCCTTTTGCGTATCATAGGTGTCTACCAAAAGGATGCACCGGTTCGGAAAGGTTTCAAAAAAGGCGCGGAAACTCTCCAGCTCGCTTGAAAAAGACATGACAAAAGAATGCGCCATGGTGCCGACCGCAGGGATATCATAGAGCTTAGAGGCCAGCACATTGGACGTGCCGCGGAATCCCGCCAGGTACGCCGAGCGCGCGGCCTTAAGTGCCGCGTCCGTGCCGTGCGTGCGACGTAAAGAAAAATCATAGACGCGCCGGCCGTCCGCCGCCGCAACGATGCGCGAGGCCTTGGTCGCGATCATAGTCGAAAGATTCACCGCATTCAAAAGAAAGCTTTCAACGATCTGCGTTTCGATCAAAGAGCCGGTGATACGGATCACGGGTTCGCCCGGGAAAAAAACAGTTCCTTCCGGCATGGCCCAGACCTCGCCGTGAAACCTCAATCTTCCGAGATAGGTCAAGAAGTCCTCGGCAAAACCCAGGCGCTCTAAGTAATCCAAATCTTCCTGGCTGAATTTCAGGTTTTTCAGATAACGCAGGACATCCTCTAACCCGGCAAAAAGGAAGTAAGACCTGTTTTGTGGAAAATCCCGCACAAAAAGGTCAAACGTAGCCTGGGCCTTGAAACGGTGGCGGAAGTAACTCTGCGCCATGGTCAGCTCGTAGAAATCCAGAAGCAAGCCGGTGCTTTTGAAATCAAGCATATTTTTGTTTTTAGTGCACGATCTGGCGTTGATTGCAGGAATCACAAAGCCCGAAAAATTCCAACCGGTGGGAATAGATGCGGAATCCTGTCATGGTGCGCACCTTTTCGTCCAATTCCTTGATCGCCGGGATCCGGATGTCGTAGATCTTGTGGCAATTCTTGCAGATAAAATGATAGTGCGAATGGAGCACCGCATCAAAATGGCTCAAGCCCGTGCCGAAATCAAGCTCCCAGATCTGGCCCTGCTCTTTTAATATCCTTAAGTTCCTGTAGACGGTGCCCAGGCTCAGGCGCGGGAATTTCCCTTTGAGCCTCTTGTAGATCTCGTCGGCGGTCGGGTGCTCCTTGGTGTTTGTCAAGAGCTCCAGGATCTTCTGGCGCTGCTTGGTGATCCTGTAGCTGTTTTCCTGCCGCTCCTGTTTCTTCTTCATCGCTCTCTCCTCTTTTGAAGACAAAAAGTCCCACAGGACTGATTTTTAAAATCCGAGATTTCGATAAGGCGGGAAGACCTCGTTACTCTCTAGACTGGCGTCGGATGCCTGCGTTTAAAACGTTCGCTTATTAATAATCGTTATTATTATTAATATAGAATACGCTCAACGAGGCTGCGTGTCAAGAAAAACTTGAAGGGCATTACTGCAAAAGCTCTTTGTAATCGGAAGGGATCTCCTGGCCTTCGTAGACAAGCATCCCCTCTTTGTTGATAAGCGCAAATGTAGGAATGCCCAGGACGCCGTAGTCCTGAGCGGCCTTCATGTCGCTGTCTAAAAAGATATCAAAAGGAACGTTCTCTTTGGAAACAAAAGAGCTGATTTTCTGCCTGCTCTCTCCTTCATTGATGGCCAAAAGCTCGATGCCGTCTCTTTTATCCGCCTCGTAGCTCCTGGATAAACCAGGGAACTTCTCGCGGCAATAAGGGCACCAGGTGGTAAAAAAGAAAAGGATGACGCCCTTGCCCTTAAAATGAGACAGGGTGACAGAATCGCCTTTCAGGCTTTCCAGCGTAAAGTCAGGCGCGGGCCTGGCCTCCTCTTTTTTAGAAGCCCACAAAGTCGACAAGGCGGAGGCGGGCACATCCTGAGCAACTAAAAAAATAGAAATAGAGATCAAAACTAAACAAATATTCCTCTTCATACTAAAGCTCTCCCCATATGGATTAAAAAGTACTCACCAGCCAAGATTAATAGAACGCCGCCCAGCTTGTCTACGGTCTGCAGCCACTTTCCTGACTTGGGCATATTGGCCAGAAGGCCGCTGAACGTCCCTGCCAGGATCAGAAGCGCGCCCATGCCATAAGCGAAACTGAAAAGAAGAAATACGCTGTACAAAAGATTCTGCTTGGTCGCCACATACACGAGGATCGCGCCGAAGACCGGGGCGGTGCAAGGGCCGACGATCAAACCTGAGGTCATCCCTAAAAGAAAAACCGAAATCTTTGATTTTCTCGCCTTCATCTTATTCAAGAAAAAATTAGGCAAGTGCATCTCAAAAACGCCCAGCATGGACAACCCGGAGAGGATGCAGATGTTGCCGATAATAAAGTAAGAAGCCGGATGCGAACTGATCTGGCCGAAGATCTTGCCCGTCAGGCTCGCAAAAACGCCCAGGATGCAGTAGGTGATCGCCATCCCCAAAACAAAAAGGAGGCTTAAGAGGAACGCGTGAAACTTGTCTTTCTGGGATGACGCGCCGATGTAGCCGATCGTGATCGGCAGCAAAGGATAGACGCACGGCGAAAAACTCACCAAGACGCCCGCGCCGAACGCTAACAGAAACTCAAGCGGATTGCCCCCCTGAATCATCCTTTTATCCTTTCTTTGTTTCCGCGTCGATCCAATCCAGATAATCTTTGTTGCCCGCGATGATGGGCAACGCGATCACTTCGCAGACCGAATAGCTGTGCGCTGCCTTGACCGCTTTGATCAATCTCGGCAGATGACTTTTTTTTGTCTTGACTAATAACAGCGACTCTGCGGCACGGTCAATCCTGGCCTGCCACCAGAAGAACGAAACGACCGACGGAATGATGTTCACGCAGGCGCAGAGTTTCTTTTTTAAAAGAAGTTCAGCGAGCTTTTTCGGCTCTTTTCCTTTTGGCGCGGTGATCAAAACAACACAATAGTCCATTTTGCTCAAGATATTTGAGACAGGTAGCGGAACGCGCCCAAGACCGACTTGGCCCCTTCGCCGGCTGCCACGATGATCTGCTTTTCAGGAACATCCGTGACGTCACCTGCGGTAAAAATACCGGGCACATCCGTCCTGTTCAGATTATCCACAATGATCTCGCGAGCCTCATTTTTGGCGACAAAATCGACGATGTCGGAATTCGGCACCGAGCCGATCTCGACAAATACCCCTTGGACCGCCAGATCGCGCATGCGCCCCGCCTGCTCGATCCTCAACCCCTCGACAAATTTTGCACCCAGGACTTCCAAGGTCGTCGCGCTGTTTAAGACTTCTACCTTGCCGGAAGCCTGGATCTTCTCGCGCATGATCGGATCGCCGCCTAAAGACGGATTGAGATTGATGAGATAGATCTTGGCTGCGATGTTCATCATCTGCAAGGTCGCATCCAAGGCGGAATTCCCGCCGCCGATGACGGCGACGGTCTTTTTTAAAAAAATCGGGCCGTCGCAAGTAGCGCAGTACGTCACGCCTTTATTGCGCAACTCGGCTTCGCCTTTGACATCCAGCCAGCGCGGCCGGCGGCCGGAGGCAACGATCACCGCGCGGGCCTCATAAGAACCATTTTTCGAATGAACGATAAAAGACCCGCGAGGGGCCTTTTCGATCCGCTGCACCGCTTCGTCGCGCTTGAGCTGCACATCGAACTGTTTTAGGTGCTCTTCGAATTTCTCGGCGAGCTCCTGGCCGGTGATGAACTGATAGCCGGTGTAATTCTCCACATCGGCGCTCAAGGCGGTCTGGCCTCCGATGTCCTCTGTCACCACCAAAAAATCCATGCGCTTGCGGGCCGCATAAACCGCCGCGGTGATCCCTGCCGGCCCGGCGCCAACAATAATCAGATCAAGCATCGGTCAACAACCCAGCTTTTCGTCTATCCGCGCCTTATCAAAGCCCACAATGATGTCGCCGTCAATCTTGACCACCGGCACGCCCATCTGTCCGGAGACCTTGATCATTTCTTGAAGCCCGGCCTCATCGGAGGAAACATCCACGCTCTCAAAAGAAACGTTCTTCTCTTTGAGATAATCTTTCACCCGGATGCAGTAGGGGCAGGTGGGCGTAGTGTATATTTTTATACTAGGCATGGCACCCTCTATTCAAAAACCTTGTTAAGCCAGTTCGGATAATCCGGAGATTCGATCGCCTTGAACAGATCTTTGTCCTGCAAGAACTTCATCTCTTTCAAAAGAACCCGGCGGTGTCCGGTCTCTTCTTTGGCCAATTTTTTAAAAAATAGACTGTCCGGGACAAGCTTCTCTTTCTGCAGGCGCTTATAATAAAC
>JAGVGA010000002.1 GCA_020057345.1 Candidatus Omnitrophota bacterium
CTCATAAAAGCCTCCTTTTTCTACCAACTGTTATTCTTCCAGGCCCTCCATGGGCCTCTAAAAGATAAGACGAAAAAAATCACAAAAGGTTTACTAGGGAATTATACTACGGAGGGCAATGGAAGGCTACAATTTAATTCTTTCGAACTTATCGTGTTTGGAAAGAAGACTGTACACACACGGCACGACAAAAAGAGTAAGTGCGGTTGATACAAAAACGCCACCAATGATTGTTATGGCCATGGGGATCCTTGTTTCAGCGCCAGGACCAAAGGCCAATGCCGGCGGAATGGCCGCAGAAATAGTAGAAATGGACGTCATCAGGATAGGCCGTAATCGCGTTGGGCACGCTTTCAACAAAGCAGCCTTGGGTTCGACATTCTGCTCGCGGACTTGGTTTGTAAAATCGACCAGAAGAATGGAATTCTTTTTGACGATACCCATCAGCAAGATAAGGCCGATGAGACTGTAGACGTTCAATGACTGATGACCTAGCCACAAAGTGATCAAAGCTCCTGAAATACTGAACGGCAAAGCAAAAAGCACGGCAACAGGATGCAGATAATTATTGAATTGGGAAGCCAGGACCATATAGGCCACAAGAATACCAAGAACAAAAGCCAACGCAAGGCCGGAAAATGACTCCTGGAACGTCTGCGTGCTTCCGGTAAAAATAGAACGATACCCCTCCGGCAAGACCTCTGTGGATATACGCTGAACCTCTGTCAGAGCATCTGTCTGTGATTTTCCTGGAGCGATATTCGCGAACAAAGAAATGGCGCGCTCCCTGTTGCGCCTCGTGATCGTCAATGGCTTTGGTTTCTGGATAATGGAGATCACGTCATTGAGCTGGACCATCTCTCCTCTATTATTCCACACCCATAATTTTTTGATATCTTCTTCTTTGGTGCGCTGGGACGGAATAAGCCGGATCCTGACATCATAGCGCCGGCCTCCCTGCGTATATTTGGCTATGCGCTCCCCTCCCACCAATGCGTTGATCGCCTGGCCGATCTTTTCAATACTGACGCCGCGTTCCGCAGCCTTAACTCTATTCGGTACTATATCAACCTCTGCGATCCCCTCCTGATAATCCGTATCCACGTCGACCATCAGCGAACTCTTGGCCATGCGGTTGCGGATATCCTCTGAATACCCGATCAACTTATCCCATTCATGCCCCCTGACAGAGACTTCAATGGGAAAACCGCGCTGGCCGGAAAAACCGGAAAGAGACAAATCCTGGATAGTCGCCTTGACGTCGGGGATCTTGTTTAGTTCCTTTCTGAATAAAACCATCAATTCGGCCTGAGAGAGCGGATGTTTGGCCGGCGCAACCACAGGCCTTTGCCTCGGTTCTTTAAAAGTCACAAAAAGATTGCCTGAATTGACCTCACCGCCGCCAAAACCGCCCACCGCCGCAAAATACGCCTTTAACTCCGGGCGGCTAATCATGAACTTCTCAGCCTGCTTAAAACGATCATCAGTGAATTGTATGGAAGAGCCGACGGGTGTTTTCAGACGGCACATGAACATGCTCTGGTCCTGAGAAGGCACGAATTCCTTACGCAGGAATTTCATTAATACCAAAGAAAGGACAAAAAAGATCAAGGTCACGACGATAGTGGTCTTGCGCCTGTTAAGGACATGAGCAAGGGCTTTTCCGTATTTATCAGCGATCCAGACGAAGCTCTCGTCAACCTTGCGGCCAACAGAACTATGGCGTTTGCCGACTTCCAGGAACTGAGAACACCTCATCGGCGCAAACGTCAGCGCTTCCAATAGCGAAAGAGCGACAGCGATAGAGATCGTCACGCCGTATTGGAAAAAGAACTTACCGATGATACCGCTCATAAAAGCAACAGGCAAAAATATAGCGATAAGGGCCGTTGTCGCCGATAATGCCGCAAAAGTAATCTGCCTGGCCCCCTTGACCGCCGCCTCGACCTTCCCCTCCCCCATTTCGCGATGCCTGACAATATTCTCAAGGACCATGATCGCATCATCCACGACAATGCCTATAGCCAAAGAAAGGCCCAGCACCGTGAATGTATTCAGCGTGAATCCCATAAAATAGATAACTATGAACGTGCCCAGGACAGAGACGGGAATGGCGAGCAGAATATTAAAAGTGGAACTCCATGACCCTAAGAAAAACCAGCAGACCAGAGACGTGACGATGGCCGATAAGACGAGCGTGAAGACAAGTTCATTGATCGAGTCCTCTGTAAACTGGGTACGGCTGAATCTGACGTTCGCCTCCATACCCTTTGGGAGAGTCTTTTTGACTTCAGCGAGCTTCTTGAGCACCCTATGGGCCACCTCGACTTCGTTGGAACCCCGTTGTTTACGAACAAGCAGGCCCACCGTCTTCTGCCCCATGGTCCGCGCGATACGGCGTATATCCGCCAAGCCATCTTCGATGCGCGCCACATCCTTGACGTAGATCGGCCGGTAGACCGTTTCCGAACCCCTCTTTGAAATAACGATATTCCCGAATTCTTCTACATTCGCCGCCTCGCCCATCACTCTGACGTTATGCTCCTGGGTGGATGTCTCCAGGCGGCCGGCCGGGACTTCTTCATGCTCGCGCTGAACCGCATCGATGACATCCTGAATAGTCAACTGATAGGCATCAAGCTTGGCCGAATCGACCCATATCCTTAAGTTCCTGTCCACGAAGCCGCCCAGAAAGATATCGCCGACGCCTTTAATCGTTGTGAAACTATCCTTGAGGTGATCCTGAACATAAGTCATGAGATCGCGCAAAGGGATCGTGCTGGACGACAAAGTGATAACAACGATGGGCTGGTCATCTGGATTGACCTTTGTGACAATGGCGGGATCCATATTCGTAGGCAGCAGACGCTGGGCCTGGGCTATCTTTGTCTGGACCTCCTGGACCGCGGTGTCGATGTCTTTCCCGAGATCGAACTCCAGAGTTACCGACGCTGAGCCCTGGCGGATAGAAGAAGAAAGATCGCGGATCCCCTGGATGCTCATCACGGAATCCTCGACGACATCAACCACGTCTGTTTCCATGACCTCAGGGGCCGCTCCCTCCCATGTCAAGCTCACGGACACAACGGGAAAATCAACATCAGGAATCTGGCTGACGCCTAACCGGCTATAGCTAATGAGACCAAAGATCATCAGCGCAGCCATCAGCATCCACGAAAAAACAGGGTTTTTTATAGATACGTCCGAAAGAGACATATTATTCTCCTGTCACCGCTTCGCCCGACGCCACCAGCAATTGATTGTAACGGCGTTTGGCTTCATAAAAGGCATGCACGTAATTCCTCTTGGAATCCTGCCAGGCCTGGATGGCGTCTAAAACCGCAATATTATTGACCAGGCTGAACTTATAATCCTTTTTTTGAAAAATATAATTCATCTCGGCTGCAGATAAGGCTCTCTTAAAAGCCTGAGATTCCAAGAGGCCGGACTCAAATCTGGTATAAGAATCGCGGATATCCTGAGCGGCGATCCGGCGAGTCCGGCTCAATGTCAACTCCGCCTGGCGGGCCTGGGAATTAGCAACCTTGACCC
>JAGVGA010000014.1 GCA_020057345.1 Candidatus Omnitrophota bacterium
GTGTTGAGGCAAAAAACACAAAACCCCAGATCCAGGAAACGAGCAAAACTTTGACAGGTTTTTGTTTTTCTGCCGAAAAAAGAGCGGCACAAACGCCACCCACGCCAAAATCCAACAATCGAATTTCGGAAAAGAAAGCCGCAACAGAAGTGCGCTCAGAATCGCGAGAAAAAATGGATCTTGAAATATCTTTCTAAAAATCTTCATTCTTTTTTGTCTATTGACTGTAGGCTATTAACTAAATCTCCACCGGAAACGCCGAAGATTTCTATTGTCCGCAGCATTTCTTGTATTTTTTCCCGCTGCCGCACGGGCACGGCTCATTGCGCCCCACCTTTGGGGCTTCGCGCTTGGCCGGAGCCGCCTCCTCTTGGACTTCTTGGGCCAAAGGAGCCGAGTCGCCAATTGCCTGCTGTCGCGTCTGCGCAATCTTTTCTGCGGCTTCTTTGGACAGGCTCGAATACTCCTTATGCTCTGTTTTCTGCGGCAGAGAGCTGAAAACGCCCTTGAACTCCTTCTCCTGAACAAATTGCATCCTGAAGACGAGCTCGACGATGTCTTCTTTGATGCGCTCCATCATCTCAGCGAACATATCGTACCCCTCGCGCTGATATTCGATCAGAGGGTCCCGCGACGCATAGGCGCGCAGACCAATGCCTTCTTTTAAAATATCCATCGCATAAAGATGTTCTTTCCACCGGCTGTCATAAACGTGGAGGATGACCATCTTTTCCAAGCTGCGCATCCGTTCCGGACCGGCATTCCTTTCTTTCTCGTCATAGTGCGCCTTGGCCTTACTTGAGATCTCTTCCTTGATCGCCTCGATGGACAAGTGCACTAACGACTCCTTTTCAAAAGCCAGAGTCGGCCCGATCTTCTGTTTCAGCCATCCATCAAATCCGACCCAGTTCCAGTCTTCCGGGTTGATGTCTTGGGAAAAATATCTATCCACGGATGCGGCGATGACCTCATCCAACATCTCATACAAGAGCGTTTTTAGCTCCTCACCCTCCAAGGCGTAACGCCGTTCCGTGTAAATGACCTCACGCTGCTTGTTCATCACGTTGTCATATTCCAGGAGATGCTTGCGGATCTCGAAGTTATATGCCTCCACCCGCTTCTGCGCATCCTCGATGCGCCGCGTGACAAAAGGATTCTCGATCACGGTATCTTCTTCGATCCCAAGTTTGTCCATGATCGAAATGAGCCTGTCGGAACCGAAAAGCCGCATCAGGTCATCTTCAAAAGAAACGTAAAAACGCGAAGAACCTGGGTCGCCCTGACGCCCGGAGCGGCCGCGCAGCTGATTATCGATACGCCGCGCCTCATGGCGTTCGGTGCCAATCACATGCAGGCCGCCGGCGCCGACGACCTTGTCGTGCTCTTTTTTGGACTCCTCTTTCAGATCAGCCAGGACCAACGCGAATTCGCTTTTATACTCCTGCGAAGCCGGGTCCAGTTTTTTGGCGGCGACGATATTCTTTGTCATGAATTCCGGATTACCTCCCAAAAGGATGTCCGTGCCGCGACCGGCCATATTGGTCGCGATAGTCACTCCTTTGTAGTGTCCTGCCTGAGCGACGATCTGAGCTTCCATCTCATGGTATTTGGCGTTCAAAACGCTGTGGGGGATCCCGATCTTCTTAAGCATGGAGCTGAGCATCTCGGACTTCTCGATGGAGATCGTCCCCACGAGGATAGGCCGGCCTTGCTCGCAAAGCTCTTGGATTTCCTCGACGACCGCTTTGAATTTTTCCTTCTGGGTTTTATATATCGAATCAGGATAATTCGTCCGGGACAAGATCCTGTTCGTCGGGATGACCACAACATCTAAGTTATAGATCTGTTTGAACTCGTTGGCTTCGGTGAAAGCGGTCCCGGTCATGCCGGCGAGCTTATGGTAGATCCTGAAATAATTCTGCAGCGTGATGGTGGCGAGCGTCTGATTTTCGCACTCGATCTTGAGGTTCTCTTTAGCCTCGACCGCCTGGTGCATGCCATCGGACCAGCGACGGCCCGGCATAAGCCGGCCCGTGAATTCATCGACGATGATGACCTTGCCGTCTTTGATCACATAATCCACGTCGCGCTCGAAAAGATCATGCGCCTTGATCGCCTGGGTGATGTGATGCGCCCACTCTCCGGAAAGATCGTCATAAAGGCTGGCGACGCCGAGCAACTCTTCGCACTTGCGGATGCCCGGTTCCGAAAGATTGACGGAGTGGTTCTTTTCATCCACCATAGCGTCGTACCCTTCAGAAAGGTCCTCGCCCTTGAATTTGGCTTCGATCTCGTCTTTTTCCAGGATCATGCGGCGCTTCAGCCTGGGGACGATCTTATTGATATCATAATATTTATCGACCGTTTCGTCCGTGGGGCCGGAAATGATCAAAGGCGTGCGCGCTTCGTCGATCAGGATGGAATCCACTTCGTCCACGATCGCGTAGTGAAGCGGGCGCTGGACCATATGGGACTTATCCGCGACCATGTTGTCGCGCAGATAGTCAAAGCCGAATTCATTATTGGTGCCATACGTGATGTCGCACAGATACGCGGGTTTTTTCTCTGCAAACGGCATATCATTCTGAATGACTCCGACAGATAATCCCAAGAATTCGTAAATCGGCCCCATCCACTCGCGGTCTCTTTTAGCCAGGTAATCATTCACGGTCACCACATGGACGCCTAACCCTAAAAGCGCATTCAGATACACGGGAAGGGTCGCGACCAATGTCTTGCCTTCGCCGGTCGCCATCTCTGCGATGCCGCCGCCGTGCAGGACCATGCCGCCGATCATCTGCACGTCAAAGTGGCGAAGCCCAATGGTCCGTCGCGACACTTCGCGCACAACGGCAAACGCTTCAGGCAGGATCTCTTCTAATACATCCTGCTCAAGGCGCCTCATTTCTTTATCATCGGCCTGGGCATAACCGGACTCCTTCATATACGCCAGGATCTTATCCTTCAAATAAGGGGTCTTGGCGCGGATTTCGCAATCGGATAAAGCCTGAAGTCCTGCCTCAAAGCCATTGATCTTATCGACGATCGGGCCCATGTCTTTCAAGGCCCGCTCATTCTGCGTCCCGAGGATCTTCGATAAGATAAAATTAATCACGTTTTGTTTTCACCATGCGCAGGTACGCCTCGATAAAATCATCCAGCTCGCCCTCTAAAACTCCGGTCGCGTCACCCGTCTCGAATTCCGTGCGATGATCCTTGACCATGCTGTACGGATGGAGCACGTACGAGCGTATCTGCGAGCCCCATTCGATTTTCCGCTTTTTATCATATTCGCGCGAGATCTTTGCTTCCTGCTTCTGCCGCCTCGCTTCATAGAGCCGCGATTTCAGGATGTTCATCGCGAGCTGCTTGTTCTGGTACTGGGACCGCTCGTTCTGGCACTGGACCACGATCCCCGTCGGCAAATGAGTGATCCTCACCGCCGAATCGGTGGTGTTGACGCTCTGGCCGCCTTTGCCGCCCGACCGATACACGTCCACCTTGATCTCGTCCGGCTTGACCTCGATATCGATATCATCCTGCACTTCCGGGATCACATCCACGGACGCAAAAGACGTGTGCCGGCGTTTGTTCGCATCAAACGGCGAGATCCTCACCAGGCGGTGCACGCCTATCTCAGCGCGCAGATACCCATACGCGTAATCGCCTTTAATGATGGCCGTAACGTTCTTGGTGCCCGCCTCCTCGCCTGCGAGAATATCGATCACCGTCATGCCGAATCCGTGCGTCTGCGCCCAACGGCTGTACATGCGCAGCAGCATCGAGGCCCAATCGCAAGACTCGGTCCCGCCGGCGCCTGAGTTGATACTGATGATCGCGTTGTTCTTGTCAAACTCTCCGGAGAATAAAGTATAGAACTCCAGACTCTTGAGCTGTTGAGTGAGATTGTCCAAATCGACGCTCAGGTGGGATAAAAACTCCTGGCCCTCTCCTTCGGAGATGTGAAAAAAATCTTTGATCTCTTCTATTTTCTGCCTGTATTTATGCCAGGGCTCGCAAACATTCTTAAGGCTTTTTAGTTTTGAGACGAGCGCATTGGCCGCCTTATTGTCCTGCCAGAATTCACCGCTCGTCATCTGCGCCTGCAGATCGGCGACCTGGCGGTCTTTGCCCTCTATGTCAAAGATACCCCCGAAGACGCTCAAGGACATCACTGACTTCTTTTATCTTTCTCTCGATCTCATCTCTCATAATAGCCTTATTTAATTCCAACTATTCTAAACTATAACTCCTTCTATATCAACCTTTTAATGCCTTTAATCTCAAGCTCGAGATCCTCCTTGTTGTCCGCGTGCTTATACGCCTCCTCAGCCGTGATCCTGTTCTCTCTGACCAAATGCGCCAGATTCTGATTGAAGCTCTCCATACCGAAAAGCGCGCCTTCCTCCAGGAACCGCGGGATCTCCGCCATGGCGCCCTCGCGGATAAGGCGGCTGATCGTAGGCGTCAAGAGCATGGTCTCGCAGGCGGGCACGCGGCCGGAGCCGTCGGCTTTAGGCACAAGCCTCATGGAAACAACGCCTTTGAGCAAAAAAGACAGCTGCATCCTGATCTCTCCGTGCTGGTGCGGCGGGAAAAAGTTTATGATCCTCTGCACGGTCTGCGCCGCGTTCACTGTGTGGATCGTGCTAAACACCAAAATACCCATCTCCGCTGCCACCAGCGCCGCAGACATCGTTTCCAGATCGCGGATGGTGCCGATGAAGATGACGTCCGGGCTCTGCAAGGTCGCCTGCTTTAAGGCGACGACATAAGACATCACATCGATGCCGAGTTCGCGCTGGTCGATCACGCACTTCTTATCCGCAAAAGTGAATTCAATAGGATCTTCCACGGTCAGGATGTGCTTGGAGATATTATTATTCATATATTCGATCATGCTGGCGATCGTCGTCGATTTTCCGTTGCCCGCAGGGCCGGTCAGAAGCACGAGGCCGCGTCTTTCGCGCGACAGGTTTTTCAAAACCTCCCCGGGAAGATTAAGCGCCTTAAAATCGGGGATGTCCTTTTTGATGCGGCGCATGACGATCGATGGGACCCCGCGCTGAAAAAAGACGCTGACCCTGAACCGGTCAAGGCCCTCCACATCCATGGCAAAATCCGTATCAAAGGCGTTGCGCAGCATCTTCTCGTGAAAATCATCCGTGATCTCGGAGATGATCTTTTCTATATCCGCGGAGCTCATTCGCGGAAAATCCTGCATCGGCACCAATTCGCCGTACACGCGCAAATACGGCACATTGTCGACTTTCAAAAACAGGTCTGAGGCGTCGCGCTCACACATCACCCGCAAGGCATCTTTAATCTTCATAGTTTGACCCCTTCTTTTTTTAATAGCTCGATCTTTTTCGCCAGCCCCGCGCTGTAACCGCCCAATCCACCGCCTGACGCGATAACGCGGTGGCAAGGCACGGTGGGCGCGTATGGATTTTTATTGAGCGCATTGCCGACCGCCCGGGCGCTCCTCGGAGAACCACTCTTCTTGGCGACCCACGCGTAACTGCGGGTTTCTCCCAACGGGATCTGCATCACCGCAGCGTACACGGCCTTTTCAAAATCTGTCAGTTTATGCTTTCTCAAACGCATCTTTGGCGCGCAAAAAATGGTGGTATTTCAGGGCGAACCGGTGAGCTTCATCCCTCACCCTCTGGATCAGACGCAGGGCTTCGGAATCCCGGCTCAAGCGCACGGGATTTCGGCTCCTGACAGTATAGATCAATTCATGCTCTTTGGCGATACTGATCACGGGAACAAGGATTCCGAGCGCGTCAAAGACGCCTCTGCCCGCTTTCAATTGGCCGGCGCCGCCGTCGATAACGACCAGATCCGGCATCTTTTTCGATTCTTTAAGCAAACGCTCGTATCGGCGTCGGACCACCTCGCGGATCATGGCGTATCATCGATGCGGTTGACCGAACGGATCTTAAAACGCCGGTAATTATTCTTATCCGGCCTGCCTTTGTAAAACGACACCATGGAGCCGACCGCGTTCTTGTCGGCAATATTGGAGATATCAAAGGCCTCAATCCTCTGAGGTTCACGAATAAGCCCAAGCTTTTGAAAATCCGTTTCCACCACGATGACCTTGCGATCAAACTTTTTGAGCTCGATCAAGATGCTGAGCGCCTCGAGCTCGTCTCGGATGTCGGACGCCTTTTCAAACTCCTCTTTCTTGACAAACCCCCGCATCTCAAAGGCGAGCTCTTCGATAAGCTCAGAATCTATCTTCGTGAGAAAATCCGCGAGGCCGGCGACAATCTTCTGATAGGCGCGCTTCGATATCAGGCCTTCGCAGGGCGCAGGGCAAAGTCCCAGATCGCGGGCAAGGCACGCCCTCTTCGGGAAACGGCGACACGTGCAAAACGGGAAAACCTTCCTTAAAATGGTCAGGGCCCTGCGCAAAAGCTTGGCGCTCGTGTAAGGTCCGAAATAATCAACCTCCTCTTCGCCTTTTTTGCGGCGGCCGATTGACACGCGCGGAAACTCTTCTTTCGTGACCTTGATATACGGAAAACTCTTATCGTCTTTTGCGATGATGTTGAACCGGGGCTGGAATTTTTTAATGAGTTCGTCCTCTAAGAGGAGCGCCTCGTATTCCGAAGAGACTTCACGGTATTCAATGGCCTCGACAGTGGCCATCAGGATCTGATTTTTCAGCGAATCCTGATTTTTTAAAAAATAGTTTGCCACCCTTTTTTTCAAAGAAACAGCCTTGCCGACATAAATAACGCGGCCTTGCCGGTCGCGCATCAGATAAACACCGGGCGCGTCGGGGAAACCCTTGATTATCTCTTTTTGAACCATACCAGGAGTTTTTTTACCTCTTCAACCTTCAAAAACCACAACAGGATCGCGTAAACTATGCCGCCGCAGAGAAGGACAAGAAACATATCAACCAGCGACGGCCTTGCGGCAAAAACACGGTGAAAAACCAATGAAAGGAAAGCAACCGTGAAAAGCGACGCGATCATGGATTTGACAATAACCCGGTTGAATGTCTCATCGAACTTAAATCCTATCCTCCTGTTCATGAAATGATGCAGGAGCCCGAAATTCATCAAAGCGGAGATCGAGCTCGCCAGGGCCAGGCCGCTGATCCCCATCTTAAAGACAAAAACAAAAAGAGAGTTCAGGACGATATTGGAACAAAGCGCGGCACCCGAAGTCTTAACCGGCGTCGTGGTATCCTGAAGCGCGTAAAAAGCATGGGAAAAAAACCGCACGCCGACATAACCCAAAAGGCCCCAGGCATAGAAAAAAACAGCCTGGATCGTGATAAAACTCGAATGCGCGTCAAAATGCCCCCGCTCAAAGATTGCGCGCACCAGAGGCGCAACAAAAACAAGGATACCCGCAGTCAGGGGGATGATGCAGATAAAGACCGTTTTCAATGAAAAACTCAACGTCGCCTTAAACTGCTCCATATCCTTATTCGCGAAGCTCGCTGACATCGTCGGTAAAGCCGCGTTAGATAAGGACACGCCAAAAACAGAAAAGGGAAACTGGATGATGCGGTTGGCGTAATAGATGGCCGCGATCGCGCCGTCGCCGACAAAAAATGACAAAGAAGCAAAGATCGTGTCCACAAAAACATTCATCTGATAAATGCTCGTCCCTATGATTCGGGGAAAGATGAGCCGGCCGATCTTGCGCACAGGCCCCCCTTTGAAAAAATCTTTGTCAAAACCTTCCGGCTTAAAATTGATCCCCTTTTTCCATAAAGAAGGAAATTGGATAGCCACCTGGGCCGCGCCGGCGATGAGAACGGCGATGCTCACCAGATACGCAACCCCGGACGGCGGCGCGTGAAACAAATGTCCGCCGATCAAAACCAGCGCTAGGATCAGGACTATGTTGAAGACCGTAGAGGATGAGGCAGGGACGGCAAAAGATTTCAAGGCATTCGCCACGGACGCCAGGTAGGCGCTTAAAGTGATAAGGATCAAGTAGGGAAAGACCAGGCGATTGAGTGCAACCGTCAGGTCGAATTTCAGGCGGTCGGCGAAAAAACCCGGGGCCATGAGCCGGACCACGACCGGCGAAAAAATAATGCCCAAAACAACGATGCAGCACGAAACCAAAAGCAAAAACATCATCAGGGTGTTGACCAACCGGTTAAAATCCTGACGCGGTCTTTTCGCCAATTCTTCACAGAAGACAGGCACAAAGGCCGCATTGCCCGCGCCCTCGCCCATCACGTCCCGGAACATGTTCGGGATCTTAAAAGCGACGAAGAAAGCCTGGGCCGCCGCGCCGGTGCCGAAGATATTGGCCAAGAGCACATCGCGCACAAACCCCGTGATGCGCGAGATCACCGTAAACACGCTCAATATGGTCGCGGACTTAAAAATCGCCCTGTGTTCCGACATTCTCTATCTTCCTGTTGACAACCCGATTGATCTATGTTATAAAATCTTTCACGAAAGGAGTACCTAAATCCATGCCACAAAGAAAATGCGCAGCGAAAAGATTGCGAATCGACAAAAAAAGAAAAGCTCACAATCTCGAACTGAAGAACAACCTCAAAAAAGAGCTCAAAGGATTACGCGCCCTGATCGCCCAAGGAAAAAAAGACGAAGCCAGTAAAAGGATCCCGCAGGCGTTCTCGCTTCTTGACCGCGCCGTGACAAAAAGATTGATCCACAAGAACACCGCTGCCCGACGCAAATCACGCCTGGTGCTTACGTTAAATAAGACAACCTGACCACAAGCCTCTCTAAGATCAGCGCCCCCCTGGCAAACTTCGACGAAGAAGATTTCAATTCTTTGTCCGCTTCAAAAATGATCTTCAGCCCGTCCTTGTAGACCTTTTCTGAAAAACGCCTTTCCGCCCTGGATTTTTCCCATTGCCAAAAGATCGCACCGGGGATCCCTTCCGGTTTGTCTTTGGATTTTGTGAGCGCGCTCAAGATCCTCAAGGCCAATTCCGGCCTATGATCCACGATTGAACGCGCAAGCGCAAACACGTCCGGCACAGACTCCTCTTTAAAACGGACCACCCTGGCACCTTTTTTCGTAAACTCACTGACGAATGCTTCGGTGCCGCGGCTGACAGGCACATCCAGGACGATGACCCTGCCCTTGTTGTTCTTCAAGGCCTCGGTGAGCATCGCCTTAAGCGGACCGCTGAGCTTATGGGCTGACCTGATAACGATAAGCCGTGATCTTACCCCTTCGGTGGGTAACGCCATCAAGGCTTCTTTAAATTCAGCGACGCCCAGATCCTTGTCGTCCGCGTGATAAAGATTGTAATTGAGCTCTTTGAGATCGGGAGGAAATAATTTTTTCTGGAGATTTTCTATCCTGTCAAGCTTCTCAGATTCGTCGCTTCCAAGATATATGAAAACATGCGGTTCTACCATGCCTCAACGGTGAGTTCAACGATCCTTCGGGCAAGGTCCTTGCAGGCATCTTCCAAGGCTTGGCTTTCGGACTTGGTGAATTGGCCGGTCGTAAAATACGTCGATTCTCCGGAGAAACCCGGCTTCTCCCAAATGACTTTCTTGGTACTTACTTCGACCAGGGTGATGTTGACGATAATAGTGATGCGATACTCTTCAGGCGTATCGGCGGTCGAATTCCTCAAGGAGTCTCTGCGGTAATTAACAAGCATGCCTCTTAAGATGAGGTCCGCCTCCTCTTCTTTAGAAACCTTCAGGCTCCCGTCAAAGATATACCGGTCCACCACTGCGTTCGTGATCTTATTTTCCAAAAGAGGGTAGTACGTCTTGAATTTCCTGCCTTCGCTGAATTCCGAGGTCGTATCCACCTTATTGGCAAAAGGCGCGATATAGATCCTCTTGTAACCCGTTTTGGACACGTAGGCGTGCGTGGTGTAGCCGCAGCCAGCCGCTCCCAAAAAAAGAACCAAAGACAACAAGATCGTTTTTTTCACAGCCGCTTCCTTTCCAAAGCCTGCAACTTCTCTAAAGACTTCTGGGCCCATGCACTGCTGGAATAATTTTTAATGACATAATGATAGTAGATCTTGGCGCTCCTATAAGCCTTCTGTTTTTCATAGAAGAGCCCGATCTCGTAATTCGACTGCGCCTCTTTGTCTTTGAGCTCCACGATGCGGCTCACCGCCTCCTGGGAAAGCTCGGCATCCGGATGCGTCTTAATGAACTCGGCGAATTTATCTTTGGCCTCCTGCGTTAAAGTCTGGTCATACGCCGCATCCAACGACGACTTGGCCGCGCAGAGAGCGATCTGGAACTTGGCCGGCTCAGCCCATTCGCTGTCCGGATAGTTGTCCACGACCTTCTGAAACTCCGGGGTCGCCTCGTCGAAAAATCCCTTGGCCTTGTAGGTCAGGCCTATCTTATACTGGCTGGCCGCTGCATACTTGCCGTACGGCGCATTATCAATGATCTTCTTGAAGATCTCGATGGCCGCGTTCTCGCCGGTAAATTCTATCCCTATCAGTTTATTGCGGTAATCCAGGAGCTTCTGGGCTACGATATATTCCCGCTGCAAAACGTTGTCCGTGCGCGCGCTGAAAGGATACTTGTCCGTGATCTTCTGGTACGCCTGATACGCCTCATAATACTTGCCCATCTCTTCTAAACACAGGCCCATATAGTATTGCGCCTCAGGCGCTTCCACCGCATCCACGTAATACTTCACCAGTTTCTTGAATTCATTGTACGCGGTGGTGTAATCCTTCGCCTCATAATAACTTTTGGCAAAATTCAACTGCTCCTGAGGGCTTTCCTTTGGCGCAAACTTAGGATTGGTCCACTTCTTGGTCTCCGGTGTCCATATCCAAAAAGCCCAAGAGGCCTGGGATAAGGCAAACCACGCCAAAATCACGAAAATAAGCCATTTAATCATAGCCCCTAATTTAGCATAGCACCTATGGTTTGTCAACGAAACGCCGGCCCAAGTTAAGCAAGGATTATTTCGCGCTTTTGTTCTAAAGCATACCCCTTAGGCTGTTGAATCGGGTTTAAGTTTATATGTTTTATAAGCCCAAATACCCA
>JAGVGA010000095.1 GCA_020057345.1 Candidatus Omnitrophota bacterium
CAGCGCCGACGGATGGTTGTGCGTCTCGACCTTAAAACAAACATTGAAATCTTCGTCGAACTTGATGATCCCGGAATTATCCTTGAAGACCGAGACGCAAAAAGGTTTTTTGAGCTCAGCCGTCGCCTTCATGATCGTCGTCTTTAATAAATTGCGAATCACCCTGTTGCCGATCTTCTTAGAAAACCGCTCGCCCGGTTTTTTTGCTCCGCTCTTTTCTTTATAGTCGATCGTGCCTCGGAACGTCTTGTGGCCGCAGTGCTCAGACCACGTCTGAGCGATCGTCTCGAGCTCGCAGTCCGTCGGATCGCGCTTCAATCCTTTGAAATAATCCCGGATCTGGCGCATCTCCGCGAGATTAAGATATAGCTGGCCGTTTCGGCTGAGCTTCATAAGATCGCTGTCACTGGCTCCAGCGAGAAGAACGGTATTGAGCTTGAATTTGTAATCCGGAAGATGGGAAAAATCATAAAGCCGGTGCTCCTCCTCGGGTAAGACGGATTGGATCATCTTATTGTAGAGGAGTTTCTGGGCGGCCTGGATCAAGGATTTCTTAGAGACCGCGCCGCGAAATAGGTATTTTTTTGCGGTGCGCACCGCCTCGATAGAGGCGACGCCCAGATCGCGGATCCCTTTAAGCGTGGACTCCTCGACCGGATCCATGACACCTGGCTTATAGATAACCTGCAGCGCCGTGTATCCCTCGGGGACCAAGGGCGTTTCATCTTGGCTGTAAAGATGATACTCTTGCGTTACGCTATCGATCAGGAGGTCTTCGGAAATACGGCGGGCTTCTGTCTGCGTCAGGGAACCTATCAAAAAGTAGATGAATTTAATCCTTACATCTTCGATCTTGCCAAACCCCAGCTCTGAAATCTCGCTTTTCAGGGTTTCGGAAGAAGAATTAAAGACGCCTTCCTTATCTTTGACCTCAACGCGCCAATACATAAACAGGATGGTATCAGAAAATGGCTTTTGAACAGGTTCTTACTATAACAAAAAACCGTCCGCAAATCAACCCTCAACTGAAGGCCTTTAAAGGGCTTTTAGGGCCCTGAGCCTGAGGAAGGATTCAAGGAAAATCGCTGCGGAAAACTTCGATCGGCCCGCTTTGCGCGGATAAAAGACGATAGGGACCTCTTTAAAACGAAAACCGCTCTTTTGAGCCAACAATTTGATCTCGACCTGAAAGACAAAGCCTTTGGAAGGGATAGAGGAAAAATCAACCCGCTCAAGGACGCGGCGGTTTATGCAGTTAAAACCGCTGGTCATGTCCTTGACCCCGGCATTGAAACTTCTTTCCACGTAACGATTTGTCTGTTGGCTGATCAGGCGGCGGAAAAATCCAAGCCCTTGAGCCGACCCGCCGGCCGTGTAGCGCGAGCCGATAATCCAATCTGCAGAATCGCGCTCAGCAAACAGGCGCGCGATATCTGAGGACGCATGGGAAAGATCCGCGTCCATACCGACGATCCATTCATAACCATGCTTTAGCGCGTACGCAAAACCCACCTTGTAGCAATAGGCCAGGCCCCGTTCGGGCCACGGGTTATCCATCACCTTCACCGATGCAAAGTGAGCGCTCACATCGCGGACACGATCTGCCGTGTTGTCATGGGAATGATCGTTAACAACGAGAATATCCAGCGAGATAATCTTTTGGGAGAGGATCTCTTTGAGCAGACAAAAAATATTATCCGCCTCATCAAAAGCGGGGATGACGACGAGCGTCTTCATCTTAGAAAGATTATTCCAGGCCCAGATTCCTGAAGATCTTAGGGATGTGCCTTAAATAATACTTGATATCGAAACAGGCGACAATCTCGCTATTGGAGAGATGACGCTTGACCTTGGGGTCATTTAAAAGGATATCCTTAAAATCGCGATTGCTCGAGATCGCGGCAAAAGCGTTCTTCTGGACAATGTCATACGCCTTAGGCCGGGCGACTCCTTTTTTCATAAGCTCCAGCAACACGCGCTGCGAAAAGATAACGCCGTTCGTCTTGCCAAGATTGATAAGCATGTTCTTCGAATGAACGCTTAAAGCCTCCATCACCTCGATAAATTCATTGAGGATATAATCCAGGAGCAAAGCGCTGTCCGGAAGGATCACGCGCTCGACGGATGAATGGCTGATATCGCGCTCATGCCACAGGCTCATATTTTCAATGGCTGCCATCGCATTGGTCCTGAGCAACCGGGCCAACCCGCAGATCCGCTCGCACTTCACCGGGTTCCTTTTGTGCGGCATGGCAGAGGAGCCTTTTTGGTCCTTGCCGAACGGCTCTTCGGCCTCCAAGACTTCCGTCCTTTGCAGATGCCTGATCTCCATGGCAAAGCGCTCCACCGAGGCGCCTGCGATCGCCATCCGGACAAGGCAGACCGCGTGCCTGTCGCGTGGGATCACCTGAGTTGAACCATAGGAAATGCCCAAGCCCAGCTTGGCGCAGACGTATTCTTCGACATCCGGCTCGATATTCGTGTACGTGCCGATGGTGCCGGAAAGCTTCCCGACAGCGATGGTCTTCCGGGCGTCCTTGAGGCGGTCTAAATTCCTTCTCATCTCATCATGCCACAAAGCGACTTTCAGGCCAAAGGTCGTCGGTTCGGCATGCACCCCGTGCGTGCGTCCGATACAAACGGTATTCTTATACTTCCTGGCGACTTTAGCTAAAACTGAAATAAGACTCTCTATGTCAGAAAGAAGAACATCGAGCGATTCGGTCATCTGAAGCGCCAGCGTCGTGTCAAGAACATCATTGGAGGTAAGCCCCATGTGGATATATTTCGCCTCCGGACCGACGCTTTCGGAAAGATTGTTCACAAAGGCCACGACATCATGCTTGGTCTTTTCTTCCAATTCCCTGATCTTCTCGATATTGATCTTGGCCCTGGACTTGATGGCTACTAAAGATTTCTTGGGGATCTTGCCCTGCTTGCTCCAGGCCTCGCAGGCCAAAAGCTCTATGCGGAGCATCTTGTCAAACTTGCTCTCTTCACTCCAGACCTTCGTCATCTTCGGCAAACTATAACGTTCGATCATCATCCACCTCATATTTAAAAGAATTTTTGAGAGCTTTACTATAACAAAAATATGGACGCCCGTCAAATAAAAATAAGGCCACCGGTACGTTCCGATGGCCTAATAAATTCATAACTTATTTATTTACAAATAGTTATATTCCTGGATATATTTAGCTTTAACTGAACCAAGCCAGGCTTGAAACCAGCAAAAGAAGAGAAATAATGAGAAGAATGCCGGCAAACACCTTTGGATGCCTTAAGAGCGCATCGCTGATGTTCCTTCTTTGATTGAGCATCTTCTCGATATTTTCCGTTGTAAAATTCCTATCCAGCATCTTTTCGATGTTCGAGATCGTGCGCGGAGACAGCAAAAGGCCCAAGCCGATGGCAAGACCGATGATCCCAACCAAGAGATTGAATATCTGGAAAAAATAAACCTCGCCCATTTTCCCCTCCTTTTTTCTTTATCTATTCTATTTTACCACAAACCGCACAAAGCCAAAGCAGAAATAGTCTTGGCATCCACAATCTTACTAAGAACGGATCATGATGAGGAGCATCTTGAATTTCTTCATTGCCCTCACCTCGTGGGGAATATGGGCGGGCATGATGACTAAAGAACCTTCTGCCGCGCGGATCTCCTTATCCCCGACAACGAGCTTCGCCTCTCCGTCTAAGATCTGGACCACCGCATCAAACGGAGCGGTGTGCTCGCTTAAACCCTGGCCTTCATCAAAAGCGAATAAAGTCAGAGTCCCTGTTTTTTTATCTATCAACGTCTTGCTCACGATGGAGCCAACGGCATAGTCGACCGCGTTTTTTAGATCTATCCGGATGCCTTTGGTTGCTTCGGACTTATCTGCCATATTCACTCCTCCTGTTTCAGCCGGCGCTTGAACTCATCCCACGGAAAGCTGTTCCCCGGGCATGCGGTCTTCTTGCCGAGCACGTCTTTATGGCGGATCGCTCGGCTTAGAGGGATGCGATAATATTTTCTCAAGGTATTGACCAAGAGCACCAAAGAATCCATTTGTCTGCGGCTTGGCGGCTCGCTCGTAAAATCTCCGACAAGACAGATCCCGATGCCGCACTCGTTCATCCCGCCCAGGTTACAGTGAGCGCCGTCCATTTGCTTGATCCAGCGGGGCGACGCCTCGATCTGGCCGTCCACGCGCGTCTTGGTGCCGTTATCGATAACGAAGTGATACCCCAGGCCCCGGTCAAATCCCCTGCGACGGTGGATCGCATCCAGGGATTGGGCGTCGCCCGAATCCGTTACGCTGTGATGGATGACGATGTACTGCCATTTGTCGCTCTTATAGACAGGGATCACCGGCCTGAGCGGCGCTGCTGCCGGAACAACAATCTTTTGCCCGATCTTAAGGTCTTTTGGATCCGAGATCCTGTTCGCTTTTAAGATCGCATCTACCGGCACATCATACATCTTTCCGATCCGGTAGGCCGTCTCCGCAGGCCCGATGACGTGGATGATATCCTGGCGCACGAAAGGGCCTGTTGAGAGCGAGTGATACACAATGTCCCTGGTGCCGCCGGCTGGCTCTTGAGTCGGCGCTGTTGCGCAGGAAGAAAGCAAGAACGAAACGCCCAAATAAAGGAATAAACCGGAAAAAACTTTCTTTGTCTTCATTTGCATGAACACTATAATATCAAACTCCTGCCGCCTTGAGGAGTGTTTTTTGTTCATGGTGGTTCGGCTTGACCCCGCCAGAGCTTGTATCTTATATTTTCTCCGCTCAGGTCGATTTCTTAACGCCGAAGGTCTTTCGCATCTCGGCGGCTGAAGAACTCGTCCCGATGCCCCTGCATCGGGCCTC
>JAGVGA010000076.1 GCA_020057345.1 Candidatus Omnitrophota bacterium
TATCATATCACCGCGCCTGATCCTTCGGGCGAAGGGTGCGTGCGGGCGATGAGCGCGACATTAAAAGACGGCGGTTTAAAACCGACGGATATCGATTATATCAATGCGCACGGCACGTCCACGTTTTTAAACGACAAGATAGAGACGTTGGCCATTAAGAAGCTTTTCGGAGATTACGCGTATAAGGTTGGGATCAGTTCCACCAAGTCTATGACAGGACATCTCTTGGGCGCCGCCGGCGGCGTTGAATTCATCGTCTGCTGCCTCGCCATGAAACATAGCGTTGCCCCTCCGACCATCAATCTGGATCATAAAGATCCGGAATGCGATCTGGATTATATTCCGCACAAAGCCAGGGGCTTGAAGATCCGTGCGGCGATCTCAAATGCCCTCGGGTTCGGCGGACATAATGCCACTCTCGCCGTAAAAGAATTCAAGAAGTAAGCCTTAAAAAAACTCATGGGACAAACGATCACACAAAAAATCCTGGCGCGTCATTGCGGCCAAAAGTCCGTCAATCCCGGAGAATTCATCTGGGCGGGCGTTGATTTTACGCTGGGCAATGATATCACGGCGCCGATCGCCATTGATGAATTCGAAAAATCCGGATTCGCGAAAGTTTTTGACAGGACGAAGATCGCGCTTATCCCTGACCACTTCACGCCGGCAAAAGACATCAAAAGCGCCGAGCAGGCCAAAAGGCTCAAAACCTTTGCGGCCAAGCATAAGATCAAACATTATTATGAAGTCGGCCGCATGGGCATTGAGCATGCTTTACTGCCGCAATTGGGCTTAGTCGGGCCCGGAGACTTGGTCATCGGCGCTGATTCGCATACTTGCACCTACGGCGCCTTAGGCGCTTTTTCGACAGGCGTCGGATCGACGGACCTGGCGGTGGCGTGGATGACAGGCCATGTGTGGCTGAGGGTCCCTGAGACAATGAGGTTTGTATTTCGCGGCAAGGCCCCGCGCTGGGTCTCAGGCAAGGATTTTATTCTTACCACGATCGGCTCTATAGGCGTTGAAGGCGCTTTGTATAAAGCCATGGAATTTTCAGGAGAGGCGGTGCATAGCCTTTCCATGGATGACCGCCTCGCCATGTGCAATATGGCGATCGAGGCCGGAGGAAAGTCCGGCATCATCGAGCCGGATGCGGTTACAGCGGCGTACATCCGCAAGACGACGGGAAAAAAGCCGAAAGCATTGGATTTGAAGAGCGATAAAGACGCGAAGTATTGCGCTGTCAAGGAATACGACGTCTCCCGCTGGGAGCCGGTGGTAGCCCTGCCGCATTTGCCAAGCAATGTCAAGCCTGTCAGCAAAGTGGGTAAGGTAAAAGTGGATCAGGTTGTTATCGGTTCCTGCACCAATGGCCGTATCTCCGACCTGAGGATCTCGGCGAAGATCCTGAAAGGAAAAAAAGTCGATCCCCGCGTCCGGCTCCTGATCATCCCGGCGACGCAGGAGATCTATCTTGAGGCGTTGAAAGAGGGATTGATCGAGATTTTTGTCAAAGCCGGAGGCGTAGTCTCTACGCCCACATGCGGGCCCTGCCTGGGCGGCCATATGGGCATCCTGGCCGAAGGCGAGGTGTGCCTGGCGACCACCAACAGGAATTTTATGGGGCGCATGGGCGATAAAAAGAGTTTTGTTTTTCTTTCTAATCCGGCAGTGGCGGCGGCGAGCGCGATCACAGGATACATCACGCATCCGGGAGAAATATAAATTAACAATTAACAATGAAAAATGAACAATTGAAAAACAAAAAGTGTTTTAATTGTTCATTGTTAATTCTTCATTATTCATTCAAAAAATATGGTTATTAAGGGTAAGGTTTTTAAGTTCGGCAATGACGTCAATACCGACGATATCATTTCGGCGAGGTATTTGAGCACGATCGACCCCAAAGAGCTGGGCGCGCGTTGTATGGAGATCCTTGATCCTGATTTTTCAAAAAAGGTCAAGCCCGGCGATATCATCGTCGCCGGAAGTAATTTCGGCTGCGGTTCATCGCGCGAGCATGCGCCACTCGCGATCAAGGGTTGCGGCGTGTCGCTCGTCATCGCCAAAAGCTTTGCGCGCATTTTTTACCGCAACAGCATCAATATCGGCTTACCTATTATAGAATTGAAGGAGGCGGACCAGATCTCTTCCGAAGACGAGTTGGAAGTGGATCTAGGCCTTGGGCAGATCAGGAATTTAACAAAAAATAAGACCTATCATGCGGGGCCATTTGCCGATTTTGTCTGTCAGATCATTGAAAAGGGCGGCTTAGTGAATTGGGTGAAAAGTAAAGCAATTAAGAATGAACAATTGGAAAGCAAAAATTGTTAATTGTTAATTGTTAATTTTTCATTAAAGGAGTTTTAAAATGCATAAAATAGCGGTGATCCCAGGTGATGGCACAGGGCCGGAAGTCGTCCGTGAGGGCTTAAAGGTCTTGGACGCGGCATCGAAAAAATTCGGTTTTAAATATGAAACTCAGACTTTTGATTTCGGCGGGGAGCGCTATTTGAAGACAGGAGAGATTTTACCGGACAGCGCGGTTCCTGATTTGAGGAAATTCGAGGCGATCTTTCTCGGTGCCATAGGTCATCCGGATGTCAAGCCCGGCATCTTAGAGCAGGGCATCTTGCTCAAATTGAGATTTTCTTTGGACCAATACATCAATCTAAGGCCGGTGAAGCTGTACAATGCGGATTTTTGTCCGCTCAAAGGCAAGAATCCCGAGGATATTGATTTTGTCGTTGTGCGCGAGAACAGTGAGGGTTTGTATAAAGGGTTGGGCGAATTCCAGAAAAAGGGCACAAAAGACGAAGTGGCGATCCAGATCTCCCATAACACGAGAGCCGGCGTCGAGCGCTGCATCCGCTACGCCTTTGAATTTGCTCGCAAGCGCAACAAAAGGAAACAGCTTACTCTTTGTGGAAAGACTAATGTCCTGACATTCGCTTGGGACCTCTGGCAGAGGATTTTTAACGAAGTGGCTAAGGAATACACGGATATCAAGACCGATTACGCGCACGTCGATGCCACGACCATGTGGTTTGTCAAAAACCCGGAGTGGTTTGACGTGATCGTGACGGACAATATGTTCGGCGACATCATCACGGATTTAGGGGCTATGATCCAGGGGGGCATGGGGATCGCCGCGGGCGGCAATATCAATCCCAAGGGCGTTTCCATGTTTGAGCCTATCGGCGGCTCTGCTCCGAAATACACAGGTAAGAATGTCATCAATCCTTTGGCTGCTATCTGCGCGTTAGGCATGCTGCTCGAGAACATCGGCGAAAAGATCGCTGCGAAAGCTATCGAGGATGCGGTCATTAAGATCGTCGGAACAAAGTTAAAGTCGCTGGCCGCAGGAAAGATGGGTTACGGAACGGCTGAGGTGGGTGACCTGGTCGTCAAGTACTTATAGGGAAGGTTTTCCGTATGCGCAAGAAATCAAAATACAATGTGGCTGTCGTCGGGGTCGGCGCCGTGGGCATCGAGATGCTCAGGGTCTTAAAACAGCGCAATTTTCCTGTCGGGGATCTGAAGGTTTTGGCGCGCAGCGAGCGCGATATCACGGTCGACGGCCAGGTTTATCATGTGAATCAGATTTCTGCAGAGGCGTTTGAGGGTATTGATATCGCTTTGTTCGCGGGGACAGAAGGCGAAAAAGGCGCCGCAGTGACGTATGCGCCTGAGGCGGTAAAGCGCGGCGCCGTTGTCATTGATAACGGAGCGGATTTCCGCATGGATGCGGATGTGCCGCTGGTCGTTCCTGAAGTCAACCCAAAAGACGTCAAGAAATGCAAGTCCAGAGGGATTATCGCCAATCCGAACTGCTCGACGATCCAGATGGTCGTGGCTTTGGCGCCTATTCATAAATTATTAAAAATAAAGCGAGTCATCGTCTCCACTTTCCAGGCCGCCTCAGGCGCCGGAAGCAAGGCAGTGGATGAACTTTATTCGCAGACCCGATCCGCTTTGGAAGGCCAGCCTGCCAAACCAGAGGCGCTCCCTCAGCGCATCGCCTTCAATGTCTTCCCGCATATCGGCAGTTTTGGAGAATACGATTTTACCTCCGAAGAGTGGAAGATGGTTAAAGAGACGCGTAAGATCATGCACGATGAGAAGATCAGCATCTCGGCCACTACCGTGCGCGTGCCTGTTAAGACAGGCCATAGCGAATCCATTTATGTCGAGACCAGAAGGCCCGTTGATATCGATGCGGTCAAAAAGGTTTTAAGCCAATCATCCGGCATCAAAGTGGTGGATGATCCGAAGACCTGTGTTTATCCTTTGCCGGTGGATGTTGAAGGCAAGGATGAGGTCTTTGTGGGCCGTATCCGCAAAGACCCGTTCAATGAAAAAGGTTTATGGCTTTGGGTGGTGGCGGATAATCTTCGAAAAGGCGCAGCCACGAACGCCGTCCAGATAGCCGAACTTCTCGCCAAGCGTCCGTCACTATAGCGTTGTCGGACTTCCCGACAAGCTTCAATGGAGGGCGCCAAGAGCTCCGGTTGATGTCTCATGCGTAATATCAGGCTGACGATCGCCTACAATGGTTCAAGGTACGTGGGCTGGCAAGTCCAGGCCGCCGTGAGTAAACCGCACGCATCGTCTATTCAAGGCAAGATTGAACAAGCCCTCCGTAAGCTCTTCCAGAAAAAAACCGCTTTGATCGGTTCCGGCCGAACAGATTCAGGTGTGCACGCAATCCGGCAGGTCGCTAATTTCAAAACGGATTCAGCACTTCCCTTAGGCAAAATCAAAACCGCTTTAAACGGCATCCTGCCGCAGGATATTGTCATCCTTGAAGTCGAAGAGGCGGCTTCATCTTTTCATAGCCGCTTCGATGCGAAATCAAAGACCTACCGCTATATCATCGTCAATCAGGCCGTAAAACCTGCGTTTGTGCGTCCGTTCGCGTGCTGGGTTAGGATGCCTTTGGACGTGAAGACGATGCGCCGGGAAGCGAAATCGTTACTGGGCCGGCATGACTTCAAGTCTTTTCAGGGGTCGGACAAGGCGCTGCGCGGATCTATTACGACGATCGAGAAGATCAGCGTTAAGAGGCCGGCCAGCTTCGATGGATTCCCTTTTTTGCAAGACCTTAATCTTGTGGTCATCGATATACAAGCCAACGGATTTTTGCGCAGCATGGTGCGTAATATCGTCGGGACACTGATAGAGGCGGGCAAAGGCAGGATCGCCCAGGGAGAGGTCAATGCGATTTTAAAGAAAAAGGACAGGAGTGCGGCCGGCCCGTGCGCGCCCGCCTGCGGGCTTTATCTATTGGATGTGCGCTATGAGCAATAATTCAATGTTTCACCGGAAGATCCTTGCTTATTCAAGATGGGATATCTATGCATTCTTGATTTTTTCTTTTTTTCTTTTTTCTCAGGCCTTCCAGTGGAAGCACATGCCTTATTTTATGGATTGCTATTACCATCTTTCGGTGATGCAGGGTTTTGCCGACGCGGGCGGCTGGGTC
This sequence comes from Candidatus Omnitrophota bacterium, assembly GCA_020057345.1. Classification (GTDB taxonomy): domain Bacteria; phylum Omnitrophota; class Gorgyraeia; order Velamenicoccales; family Velamenicoccaceae; genus JAGVGA01. The sequence continues at coordinate 5,486 of JAGVGA010000076.1, forward strand.
AAGAGCGCGTTTTGGGAGTATGCGCCTGTCGGCCGGCCGCACCTCTATCCGCCTCTTTATCATTTGTTGGGGTTGATGCTCTTGAAGTGCGGGATGGGGCCCATTGCGATCGTCCGTATTTCTCAAGTCCTGGTCTATCCGTTCTTCCTTTTTTCCGCATGGTTCTTGATGAGGTTCATCGGGGGCAGGAGAGCGGCTTTTTTCGCTCTTTTTCTTCTGTCGTCGTCTTTTGTCCTTGACGCGTCTATCGTGATCCTGCTCCCTTTCTCTTTGGGCCTGATCTTTGGCATGTGGTCTTTCTATTTTTTTGAGAGATCCGATTTCTTCAAGAGTTTTCTAAGCCTTGTCTTTGTTTTTTATTCCCATACCCTGATGGCTTGGTTTATGGTCGCGGCTTTTTTGATTTATGGCTTCCTGGCGAAAAAAAACATCAAACCTCTGCTGTTGGTGTGTTTCTTCGGCATTCTGGCCGGCCTGCCGCTTCTTTGGCATCAATTTATGCACCGCGCCTATGTTCATGCGCCCAGGTTGCTCGAGTTTTATTATTCCCAGATCAATCTATTTGCCATTGTCCTGGCCTTGGCGGGCTTTTTTATTTGTTTAAAGAGAGGGGGCCGTTCTTTTTTTCTCGTTTCTTTGTGCATCAGCATGGCGACCCTGATCTTTTTTTACAGGAATCGTTTTTTTTCCGGGCAAGGGTTGATTCCCTTGTTTTTCCTGGGAGCTGTCTGCCTTGATCATATCTGGCAGTCGTTCGTCGGCATGTCCCGGCCAAAGAGGATCGTTCTTTTTGTTTTGATCACGGCGATTTTTTATCTTCTGACGCCCGTGGCTGAACTTTCACCATTAAGGCCGGGCGCGAGGTTTGCATGGACGTCCCGCTGGCCGGCGCAGAGGGATGTTATTTTTTCGGATGAGGACGTTTTTCAAAGGCTTGCGACTTTCTATCATCCTGATCTTGTCGGGGAGGCGGCGCGCCTCATCCAAGAGAATTCGGCTGAAAACGACCTGTTGTACTGCAATTTCAATTATGGGGGCGGTATGCTTTCGGTCCTGTCCCATCGTGCGATGTCAGGCGCGATGCTCCCGGAGGTCGCGCCTTACGCGGATTTTGACCCTATTGCCGCTGCCCGGGTCATCGTTTGGTTCAAGGATGTGAGTGGCGCGTTTCCCCCTGAGCTTGCTCGGGTTGTAGCAAAATACGGGTTGAAAAAATCGGGGGAAACAGAGATCATTTATCTCTATTTAAACGAAAAGTCTTTTGGGACAAGAAGAGTCCTGCCTGCCCAGGCGCCTTGGCTGCTTTGCTTCGGTTTGATCGTTCTTGGTTTTGCAGGGATCCTTGCTCCAAGCTCCAAAATAAAAGTTGACATATCCTGACGGATATGTTATATTCCCACTCTTATGAAAACTTACATCGCGAAGAAGACAAATACGGACCAGGCCAAGAAAGATTGGTTTTTGGTCGATGCCAAGGGCAAGATCCTCGGCCGTTTAGCCGCCCGCGTGGCGACTGTCATTCGCGGCAAGCACAGGCGGACCTACACCCCAAATTTTGACACAGGGGATCATGTGGTGGTGGTGAATGCCGAGAAGATCAGGGTCACAGGCAATAAATTGAAAGAAAAGCAGTATCTCCATTATTCAGGGTATCCGGGGGGCTTGAAGAGCACGTCTTTAGAGGTGATGCTTAAGACCAAGCCTGCGGATGTAATCAAGATCGCGGTGCGCAAGATGCTGCCTGCAAATCCGTTGTCCAGGCAGATGATTAAGAAACTCAGGGTTTTTTCGGGGGATGCGCATCCTTATAAAAAAGTCAATTTTAAGTCATTAGAGGTTTAATATGACCGAAGCGACGAAATACAGGGCAACTGGAAGGCGCAAAGAGGCGACCGCCAGGGTTATTATGCTTGCGGGCGAGGGGAAGCTTACGATCAATAAGAGGTCGTTTGAGCAGTATTTCTTGAGGGAGACGGATAGGATCATCGTTAATCAGCCCTTTATCGCCACCAATACGGTCAATAAATTCGATGTCCGAGCGATCGTGAACGGCGGAGGATTGACAGGCCAGGCAGGCGCGTTGAGGCATGGTATTTCCAGGGCTCTATCCGCCATCGATGAGGAATTCAGAGTGGTTTTAAGAAAAGGCGGATTTTTAACGCGTGACCCCAGGGCCAAAGAGCGCAAGAAGTACGGCCAGAAGGGCGCGCGCAAGCGCTTCCAATGGACAAAGAGGTGAGGCGATAATTAGACGATACCTGCCTGCCGGCAGGCAGGGTCGATAATTGATAGATGACAGCGCAACCGCCAAATCTCTTGGCGGTTTTTTATTTTCCCGTCGAAAGTCCTTGACGCAAGGGAGTTTTTATCTTAACATAATAGACGACATTTTGCTTTTTTGTCGCCGAGAATGAAGCACAAAATTAAAAGGAGCGATCGTATGCTGAGGGTCGGAGTGGCGGGCGCGCGGGGATACACCGGCGAGGAGCTCGTTAAAATATTGATCAAGCATCCCGAAGTGCGGCTGACGTATTTGGCGGCGACTTTGGAAAAGGCCACGGCTTTTGACGAACTTTTTCCGAAGTTTCGCGGACGGCTGGACCTCAAATGCGAAAATTTTTCCGTCGATAAGGCCGCCGAGAAGTGCGATCTTCTGTTTTTGGCCTTGCCGCACACTGTCTCCATGGATTTTGTCCCGAAATTGATCAAAAAGGGAAAGAAGGTCATCGACCTAAGCGCGGACTATCGCCTTAAGAACTTCGGTATTTATAAGCAATGGTATCATAAGGCGCACAAGGATAAGAAGAACCTGAAGAGCTCTGTTTATGGATTGCCGGAACTCTACAGACAAAAGATCAAAAAGGCTTCTTTGATCGCGAATCCGGGGTGTTATCCGACGGCGGCCATCCTGGGGGCGCTGCCGATTCTGATCGCCGGGCTGTGCGAAAAAGACGGGTTGATCATCGATGCCAAATCAGGCGTCTCAGGCGCAGGGAAAAAAGTGGCGCTGGGTTACATTTATCCTGAGGTGAACGAGAATTTCAAAGGGTATAAGTTCAATGTGCATCAGCATTCGCCCGAGATCAATCAGGAACTTTCCAAGGTGTCTTCATCAAGGGTGAATGTGGTTTTCTGCCCGCATTTATTGCCTGTAAACAGAGGGATCTTTGAGACGATCTATGTCCGGTTGAATAAGGCGCTGGATCTAGCGAAGGCCGTCGATATCTACAAAAAGTTTTACAAAGACGAACCGTTTGTCCGGGTGAAAAACGCAGGTGTGCTTCCTGAACTAAAAGACGTCGTGGGGACGAATTTTTGCGATATCGGCCTTGTTTGCGATAAAGACAGGAAGCTTCTTATCGTGATCAGTGTCATCGACAATCTGCTTAAAGGGGCCTCAGGCCAGGCTGTCCAGAACATGAATATCATGTGCGGCTTCGGCGAGAGGACTGCGCTTTTATGAATTTGAAACACAGCTCAGGCATTCTTCCCATCGGGTTTCAAGCCTCCGGGATATCTGCCAAAATCAAAAAAAGCGGAAAAAAAGACCTGGCGCTCTTTTTTTCAAAAGTGCCGTGCACAGCGAGCGCCTTGTTTACGGCCAATTCGATCAAGGCCGCTCCGGTCTTGGTGAGCCAGCGGCATTTGAAGTCGGGCGCACCGCAGGCGTTGATCGTCAATAGCGGCAACGCGAATTGCATGACGGGCAAGAAGGGCCAAGCGGATGCTTACGCCATGGCGCAGGCCGCGGCCAACGAGCTATTCCTAAATAAGAAAAATGTTCTCGTCGCATCCACAGGGATCATCGGGAAGTTTTTACCTGTGGACAGGATCAAGAAGGCCCTGCCCGAGCTTAAAAACAGGCTTTCTTCTAAAGGTTTGTCAGACGCCGCGTGGGCGATCATGACGACAGATACTTTTCCAAAAGAGGTCTGCGTCAGGGTAAAGATCGGGGATAAGGTTGTGACGCTCGCCGGGATCGCCAAAGGCGCCGGCATGATCGCCCCGGATCTAAAGTCTGCGACTATGCTTGCGTTTATCTTTACGGATGCGCGGATCGAAAAAAAGGCCCTGGATAAGTTTCTAAAAAGGGCTGTTGAAATCTCTTTTAACGCGATCACCATCGACGGTTGCATGAGCACTAATGACACGGTCCTTGTGATGGCGAACGGCCAGGCAGGTCCTATGCGGATTTCATCGGCATCAAAAGAGGGTAGGATCTTTGCGCGCGCCCTCAATGCGCTGTGCCTTGAATTAGCCAAGAGCATTGTGCGCGACGCCGAAGGCGCGACAAAATTCATCGAGATCAATGTCAAAGGCGCGGCCGGGGATGCCCAGGCCAAGACGCTGGCGCTGGGCGTCGCCAATTCGAATCTTTTCAAATGCGCGATGTTCGGCAGTGACCCGAACTGGGGCCGGATTGCCGCAGCCTTGGGTTCGGCAGGTCCTTGCTTGAAATGGGAGAAGCTGGATATCGCCATCAATAAAAAAACATTGTTTAAGAACGGCAATCCTGTTGTCTTAGAAAACAAATCATTCTTGAAAAGCCGGTCGGTTGTCGTTGATATCGATTTAAATAGCGGTGGATCGCAGAGCACAGTCTATACGTCAGACCTGTCTTACGGCTACGTCCGCATCAATGCGGATTATAATTAGAGGAGAGTATGGAAGAGGCGATTAAAAAAGCGGATGTCCTGATAGAGGCGCTGCCTTATATCAAGGCGTTCAGGAACGAGACGTTTGTCATCAAATACGGCGGAAGCATCTTAAGCGAAGACACGATCCGCAAGGGCGTGTTGGAAGATATCGTTTTCTTGAGCTTCATGGGCATCAAGACCGTCCTGGTGCACGGCGGCGGTCCGAATATCTCGGACAAGCTCAGAAAACTCGGCAAGAAATCCGAGTTCATCGAGGGCATGAGGGTGACGGATGAGGAGACGCTTGGCGTGGTCGAAGAGGAGCTCAATGAGCTCAATGAGCTGATCGTGCGGGAGATAAAAGAGATCGGCGGGTCAGCCATCGGGGTGAGCGGCAAAGACCACGGCGTCATCAAGGCGAGAAAGATGGTCGCGCGCATCGATCTGGGATTTGTTGGTGTTGTGACCA
>JAGVGA010000011.1 GCA_020057345.1 Candidatus Omnitrophota bacterium
AAGGCCCAAGGAGAGGTTCCTGCCGCTGGATATCCACAAGGTCATAGACAACGTCCTGGAGCTGACAGCGCCGATGATGAAGATGGCGGATGTCCATGCAGAAGAGGTATTTGCTTCGGACTTGCCTTATGTCGTGGCTGACAAAGGCCAGATCCAGGAAGTCTTTGTGGTCTTGTTGTTGAACGCCTTAGACGCGATCTCTAAAAAAGGGACGATCACTTTAAAAACGATACATGCCCCGGCCAGTGAGTTCGTCGAGATCTCTGTTTCAGACACGGGCATTGGCATCAAGCGGGAGCATTTAGACAAGATCGGTGAGCCTTTCTTTACCACCAAGACCCCGGATAAAGGCGTGGGCATGGGCCTGGCCATCGTCTACGAGATCATCGCCCGCCATAAAGGAAAGATCGTCGTGCAGAGCGCTTTGGGAAAAGGCACGACATTCACTATTCAGTTGCCGGTAGCCCGAGCGTAGCTTCACGCCGTTGTTGGGGTTTTGTATGCCGCAAAAGATTTTAGTCATCGAAGATCTTGCCAGCATCCGAGAGCTTCTGGAGATACTTTTGACTAAAAAGGGTTATGCGGTCAGCCTCGCAGAGAACGCGGAAGAAGGCATCGACGCAGCGAAAAAAGAAGATCCGGACTTGGTGCTTATCGATAGGTCTTTGCCTGATGCCGACGGCCTGGATGTTTTGAAAAAGATCAGGGAGTTTGATAAGCGCGCAAAGATCTTTATGCTTTCCGGACTCTGCACCGAGGAAGCGGCTGATGAGGCCAGGGCGCTCGGCGCGTCCGGCTATCTCGATAAAAATGCGGGGATGGAAGCGATCTTAAAAGCGGTCAGCGACGCGCTGGCTTAAAGCGCAGCTGAATCGGAATGAACCTACTCGTCGGCTTCATAGCTTTTGTCAGCGAATATCTCGATTCTGCCCTGGGGATGGGTTACGGCACGGCGCTGGCGCCAATCCTCATCCTGTTGGGATATTCTCCCCTGGCTGTTGTTCCCGCCATTTTGATCTCCCAGTTTTTCACGGACATCGCGGCTTGTTATTGCCATCATCAGGCGTGTAACGTGGACCTAAGGTTGTCGGGCCCTGATTTTAAAATCGCTTTTCTATTAGGATTGCTGAGCGCGTTTGGGGTGGTCATCTCCGTTATCGTCGCGCTCAAGATCCCCAAGTGGTTTTTGACGTTTTACATCGGGTGCCTTGTGACGAGCATGGGGGTTTTGATCCTGACGACCTCCGGGAAAAAATTCCGGTTCTCCTGGCCTAAGATCGCGGGCATAGGGTTACTTGCGGCTTTCAATAAAGGTATTTCAGGCGGAGGATACGGGCCTTTGCTTATGGGCGGGCAGATCCTTTCCGGCGTCAAGACAAACAACGCCGTAGGAATCACGGCCTTTGCCGAAGCCATGACATGCCTGGCCGGATTCTTGACTTATCTTATTTTGGGCAAGACGATCGATTGGGGGCTGACAGGGCTTCTTTTGATAAGTGCGGTGCCGGCTGTGCCGTTCGCGGCCCTGACCGTCCGCCAAGCGCGCACAGGCAAGCTTAAGAAATCAGTAGCCATCTTGATGATCATTCTTGGTTTATTGACTTTCCTGAAGATAGGATAAAAAAAGAGGTTATCTGCGCCGCTGGGAGAATTGTCCGCCGGAAAGCTCTGTTTCACCGCTCATGTATACCTTGACGAAGATCTCGCTATACTCAGAGGCGGTTTTTGGCCTGTAGATATGGGTCCAGTAGCTGCCTTTTTCCGAATGATTGAATGTGATGCCGTAGAGGTAGTAGTTATTGAGTTCCGCATTGGCTTTTTTCAGGGCCGCTTCGGCGATGGGGAGCGAATCCTTCAAAGACAAAGACGGGACTTCGGCAAAGGCGGACGGTAAATAGAGGCACAGGACAAGTGTAATGGAGATTATTTTTAGTTTCATAAATCCTCCTCAATGAGCCCCGCCGCATTCTTGCAGAATGCAAGAGGCGGGGCGGATTTCCGCCGAAGGCGGACCCGCCTACGGCGGAAACTCTCAACAGTAAATTCTACCACAATTTAAGGGCGGGTCCAATGGCGAAAAAATCTTCCCGTTCATCAGGCAATTCTGTATAATAATAGCGCTATGGACATCAAGGATTTCCTAAAAACGATTATCGCCAAGGGTGCTTCTGACCTGCATATTTCCACAGGCCTGCCGGCCATGATGTGCCTCAACGGTATTTTGGAGAAGATCGACGATAAAGTCTTGACGAGCGCGGATATCTCCGAGATGCTTGAAAAACTCCTCGCCCAAGAGAATAAAAAGCTCGTTTACGGCGACGAGATGGACTTAGGCATCGAGATCAGGAATGTGGCGCGTTTTCGGATAAACATCTATTTTGATCATAACGGCCCGTGCGCGGCCTTCCGCTTGGTCCCTGCGCACATCCGGCCGCTCCATGAATTGGGCCTGCCCGAGGTGGTCAACCGTATCGGCGACATGAAGCGCGGGCTGGTCCTTGTGACAGGCATCACCGGCAGCGGAAAATCGTCGACGCTCGCCGCCATCATCGACCTGATCAACACGACAAGGAACGATCACATCATCACCATAGAGGACCCTATCGAGTTCGTCCATGTGCCCAAGCAGTGCATCGTCAACCAGAGAGAGGTCGGTTTTAACACGCACTCGTTTAACCAGGCGCTGCGCGCGGCTTTGCGCGAGGATCCGGATGTCATCCTGGTTGGTGAACTGAGGGACCTGGAGACGATCTCCATGGCCATGACCGCGGCTGAGACCGGGCACTTGGTCTTAGCGACGCTGCACACACGCGGCGCTGCGCAGTCCGTGGACAGGATCATCGACGCTTTCCCTCCGCATCAGCAGGAGCAGATCCGGATGCAGCTGGCTGAGACTTTGGAGATGGTCATCTCGCAAGTCCTCGTCACCGGGATTGACGGAAATCATCGGTATCTTGCCTGTGAAGTGATGACCGGGACGACTGCGATCCGTCAATTGATCCGGGCGAAAAAAACGCACCAGATGGGCACAGAGATCGAGACAGGATCTCAGTGGGGAATGCAGACTTTAGAAAAATCGTTGAAATCCCTTGTCCGCGCTGGTAAGATTTCTGAAGATTCGGCCCTGCCGTGGGTGCGCGACAAAAAATTATTCGAGAGTTTTTAGATTTGCCGGGATGGTGGAATTGGCAGACACATACGTTTGAGGGGCGTATGCCGTAAGGCGTAAGGGTTCGACCCCCTTTCCCGGCATTAAATCTTGTTTTTTCCGCCGTTTTATAGTAAAATGTTGGTAGATGAAGAATAGCCTATTTTTGAACATTGTCCTGTTTTTTTTTGTGACTTTCGTGGTCGCGTCCTTCGCCCAAGAACAAGTCACCATCACCACTTATTACCCAGCCCCTTACGGTATCTACAGGGAATTAAGAACGGACCAAATGGCTGTTGGCAGCGGGTATCGCGCCACCCCCTTGAGCAATGGAAATTTGATCGTTGAAGGCAGCGTTGCGATCGGATATTCGAACATCACTGAAAGACTCAGGGTGCAAGGCAATGTTACGATCAGTCAAAAGCTCGCAACCGACGGCTATGCGGTCGCTTGCCCTAATGGCTGGGGGTGTGGAGTTCAGACCTGGGATGTTTATGCCCGTGCTTCGGTAAGAGCAA
>JAGVGA010000016.1 GCA_020057345.1 Candidatus Omnitrophota bacterium
AGCTTTTTCGAATCATCAACGCGTGCCTGGAAACGGTGCGTCTTTAAACACACGGCAGCCACGACCACAGGGCCCGCCAAAGGCCCGCGGCCCGCCTCGTCCACACCGATGACGAATTTATAGCCCTTCTTCTTGGCCTGCCGCTCGTGAGTCAACACAATAGACGGATTTGATTTAGGCCTGCGCGGGCGTGGTTTGAACCTTCTTTTCTTCGACCTTGGCGGCCTTGCCCATCCTGTTGCGCAGATAATAGAGCCTGGCCCTCTTGACCTTACCTTTTTTCAACACTTCGATGCTCTCGATCGTCGGTGAATGAACGGGAAAAGTCCTTTCCACCCCTTCGCCGTAAGAAACTTTTCTCACGGTAAAGGTAGACGAAATTCCCTGCCCCCGCCGCTCAATGACCGTGCCTTCAAAAGGATGGATCCTGAACTTGTCCCCCTCGGGGATCTTGACCAAGACCTTGACCGTATCGCCGACGGAAAATAAAGGGACGTCCTTCCTGAGCAACAGACCTTCGATTAATTTGATCTTATCCATGACTACCCTCCTTCAATGAGCACGTGACTTATGGAGCACAGCGACATAAGTCACTGTGCGAATTGAACCCAGCACTAATTTTACTTATAAACTTATCTAAGCAGAAAAGGTTTGTGTCCAAGCACCAGTCTTCATTTCTAATCCTAAGCTTGTCAGTAAAATTGGTGCTGGGTCAAATACAGCCGTAAACTTACGTTCACTGCGTTCCGTAAGCTTAGGCTTCATTTGACCTCCTTCAATAAATCAGGCCTTCTTTTTTTTGTTATTTTCAGAGATTCCTTATCGCGCCATTCGGCGATCTTGCGATGGTCTCCGGTCCGTAACACGGCCGGAACCTTCTTGCCGCGAAACTCCGCGGGCCGCGTGTACTGCGGATATTCGAGCCGGGACCCTTCAAAGGTTTCCGACTGCGCAGAATCTTTATTCCCTAAGACTCCGGGCAGGAGCCTGACAACCGCATCGATCACGACCATGGCCGGCAACTCGCCGCCGGTCAGGACATAATCGCCGATAGAAACTTCCTCATCCGCCAGATGCTCGGCCACGCGCTCGTCGACCCCCTCATAATGGCCGCAGATCAGGACCAGATGTTTGGTGCGCGCGAGCGACTTAAAATCACGCTGCTTTAAAGAGCGGCCGCGTGGAGACAAAAGCAAAACGCGGCGCCTCGATTTCATAGACTTCGTTTTTTTTAAAACCGCCTCCGCGCAGGAGAATACCGGTTGCGGCGTCATCACCATGCCTGAGCCTCCGCCGTAAGGCCGGTCATCCACTTTGCGGTGCTTATCTAAAGTGTAATCCCTGATATCGTGGATATGGATCTGCGCTTTTCCGGCCAGCTGCGCCCGCTTGATGATAGACTCGCCTAAAATCGGGGCGAACATCGACGGAAATATTGTCAGGACGTCTATTCGCATCGAGCCATGAAATTTTCTTTAAACGCCGAAAAACGGTCCTCGCGGATCGCCAGGCGCGCCTCCCGCATCAAATGCAGGAAAAAATAAATATTGTGATACGAAACGAGCCTTATCCCTAAGATCTCGCCCGCGTTAAAAAGATGGCGCAGATAGGCGCGGGAGAAATTCCTGCAGCACGTGCAGCCGCACTTTTCGTCCAGCGGTCTCTGGTCATGGGCAAACTCTCCGTTGCGCACGGTCAGCTTCCCCTGGCTTGTGAAAGCGGTCCCATTCCTGCCGTAACGCGTTGGCACGACACAGTCAAACATGTCCACGCCCATTGAAACCGCTTCCAGGATATCCTCTGGCAGGCCTACGCCCATCATATACCGGGGGGAACCGCTCGGAAAATCATCGATCGCAAAATGCAAAATATTATACCTTAAGTCCTGTGGTTCGCCAACACTTAATCCTCCAATCGCATAACCGTCAAAACCGATCTCCAAAAGCTCATTGATAGACCTTTTTCTTAAATCTTTGTAAGTCGAACCTTGAGCTATGCCGAACAATATGCCCTGCTTCCTTTTTTCAAACTCCTTTTTGGAGCGCAAAGCCCATAATGTCGTGCGCTCCACGGCCTTTTGCGCCTGTTCAAAAGAAGCCGGATAGGAAACACACTCATCCAAGGGCATGCTAATGTCCGAGCCGAGAACATTCTGGATGCGCACCACGTCCTCAGGCGTCAATAAATGGCGCGCACCGTCCAGATGCGACTGGAACAGAACGCCCTCGTCCTTGACTTTGCGCAAAAGCGCCAGGCTGAAAATCTGATAGCCGCCGCTGTCCGTCAGGATCGGCTTAGGCCAGCTGATGAACTTATGCAGGCCGCCTGACTCCTCGATGATCTGGAGGCCGGGCCGCAGATAAAGGTGGTACGCGTTTCCCAAAATAATCTGGGCGCCGCACTCATCCAATTCTTGAGGCGAAAGGGACTTGACGCTCCCCTGCGTTCCCACAGGCATGAAAATCGGGGTCTCGATCGTGCCGCGTTCTAAAGTCAAGAGACCGCATCTTGCCCGCGAATGGGTGTCTTTATGAATGATCTTAAAATCCATACTTTGAGACCGTTGTAAAACCTATGCAAGTTGATAAATTAAAGAAAGAGTAGTGTCATTGCGGGCATAAAGGTCAAAAAGTGTTGCTGTTTTTGAAGTAACAGTACCATTTTAAGTATTGAATTCTGTTCTTTTGAGAAAGACCGCGAT
>JAGVGA010000096.1 GCA_020057345.1 Candidatus Omnitrophota bacterium
TGCCTCGTCGCCGCAGCCCTCCTCATTTTGGCCGCCAGGATCAGCATGTTCAAGGACCACCCGGCTTCCCCTTTTTTTGCGCTTTTTCTGATCGCCCTTATTTTGTCTTTGGTATTCTCTAAAAACAGGGAATTGAGCTTCAGCCTTTTCTACAGGTACACCTCCGCCTTTTGTGTTTTCTACTGTGTAACGGCGCTCGCTGAAAAAAACAAACAACTTGTTTTGAACTTATTCCTGATCAGCGCCGGTTGCGTCAGCTTCTATGCGGTCCAGTGGCTTCTGCACGGCTTGTTCTACACCGTCGATTACCTGATAAAACAACCTATCATCCCCCGTTTTGCGCTCGAATATCTCGGCCGGGCACAGGCCTTCATCCCTTTCCTGACGCCAACGGCCCTGGGTGGCTACCTCATCCTGTTCATCCCTTTGTGTTTCAGCAGCCTTATCGCTTGCGACCGGTATCCCTCCCGCCGGGTAAAAACAATGGACGCAAAAAACATGATCTATCTTGCGCTATCCTTCCTGACGACCCTGGCTCTTCTGTCAACGCAATCCTTAGGCGCCCTCTTTAGCCTGATGGCCGCAACAACGATATTCCTTTTGATCCACAAAGGAAACTTCGGAAATAAAAAAATCCTCTACCTCGTTATCGTTTTTTCCGTTCTTTTCCTTTTGCTCGCCATCTTAAGAGAATCAAATCCGCAAGGGTTCAACAAGCCGCTCTTTTCGGTTGCCAGCAGATACAACTACTGGAAACAAGCCTTGATCAACATCTGCAACCATCCTTACGTCGGATCCGACCTGGGAAACTACCCTTTTTTCAGAACCATCTCTCCGCATAATTCCTATCTACAGCTATGGACTGAAACAGGCCTTCTCGGACTCGTCGCTTTTTTAGGGATAGCCTCTCTGTCGCTTGCGCCGGATTTCTCAAAGATTCCGGATAAGGAGAAGATAATACTCTGGGGACTCTGGATAGGCAATCTCGCCTTTCTCATCCACAATCTCATAGATTTTACCTTATTTCAGCCTGAGGTCTCTCTTCAATGGTGGGGTGTGGCAGCCCTCCTCATGGGCCGGAAGGCCCGGACGGACCACCGAGGAAAACTCTCTTAAAAAAATTAGACGCGCGAAATAAAGACGATGACGCCGAGGATGAGGATGAGTATCCCTAAACCCCGGTGACCGTTGTCCGAAAGGCTGAACCACCAGTGGGACCTCACCCTTTGGATCGGAGTCAAAAAGGTATAGATCGCCTTGACTATCCCCGCAAGACCCAGAAAAACAACCAGCCAACCCAAAGCGCTTGACGAAGCCGAAAACAACAGCAATATACCGACTGCCAAAGGCGCACATCCGAACGCCCGGGCATTCTTCCTTAAAAGAAGATCGCTGACCATCTTTACGATTTTTTTAGGCGCCAGGATCATCAATACGCCTTCGACCACAAAGATCAGACCTATCAATCCAAGAAATAATCCCATAAATACCTCCTTTAATGAGCAGACGACTTACGGAGTTTATACGACGTAAGTCGTAGGCGAAGCCGTCTGCGAATTGAACCCTCCCACCGACAACAAAGTTGGTGGGAGGGTAAGTTCGGGCTTATAACTTATGTTTACCTTTGGTTCCATAAGTTATGCCCTCACTTACGTTGATACGTCCCCATGAGCGCCGCCTCGGCGAGAACATGGTCCTTCATGGCGGAAAGCAGGACCTCTTTTGTCACCCTGCTTTTGATATCGAGTCTTTCATCCAGCGCATAGAGCTTAAAATAATACCGGTGCGGCTTTCCCGGCGGAGGACACGGCCCGCCGTAACCAGTTCTTCCGAAATCCGTGATCCCCTGTCTGGAACCGTCTTGTAGATCCCCGGCCGTCGAAACGCCCTCGGGAAGACCTGTCGCGGTTGCCGGAATATTATAAATGACCCAATGGACCCATGTGCCCATAGGCGCATCGGGATCATCGCAGATAAGCGCAAAACTTTGCGTATCAGCCGGGGCATCGGACCAAGTCAGCGCCGGAGACAAATCCTTGCCTTCACAAGTGTATTGCCGGGGAACCGTTCCTCTCTCGACAAATGCTGGACTTTTTAATTCCAGGGCCATAGCCACACCTCCCATAAGGAATAAAAAACTTAAAGCCATCGCGATCCTACGGACCAGAACCCTCACTTTTTCATTCCTCTTCGCTCTTGCCGAGCCCCTTGTAATAATCCATGCACTTTGCGCAACTGCCGTCTTTTTGGACCCATTCCGGATGGGCCCGTCGGATCGACCCAACGATCCAATCCTCGGCTTCCTGGCAAAGTCTAACCATATCGTCTTCGACCATCGCTTTGCAGATCGGACACTTCTTAGGCATAAGGCACCTCAATCCTTTTTTTAATAATCCCAGACGGATTTTTTATATTCCTGAACCATGCGGAACGTATTGAAATAACCGGCCTCAGACAGACAATAAACCATCTTGTCGAGCCAGGCGGACTGCACGTCCGGTTCGCCGTTCTTGTTCGTCTGATAATAAAGCCGCATCATCTCTTCCAGCGCTCCATAAAGGGCTTTGGAATCCTCATCCAGCCTCAAAACAAGCCCGTCGGCAAATGTCTTTGCGTCATCTTCATAGCCGAAGAATTGACCAATGGGTTTGTCCGCCGCCTCGACCACCCATCCGTCCAAGGTGCTCAACTGCAGGACGGCGTTGGCGATCGCTTTCATGCCGCTCGTTCCCGAAGCCTCATAAGGAGGCAGCGGATTATTGAGCCAGATATCGACCCCACTGACCAGCATCTTTGCGATATAAATATCATAATTCTCGAGCATGAGGATTTTGACCAGACCGCTTTGTTCGGTGGTCCTGTCGATCGCATTCATAATATCATTGATGTAGGTAAACGCGAGGCTGTCGTTCGGATGGGCCTTGCCCGCATAGAGGATCTGCAGAGGGCCGATGCGCCTGGCCATATCCATCAGGCGATCGATATCCTGAAAGATCAAGCTCGGCCTTTTGTATGCCGCGATCCTGCGCGCCCAAGCGACGGTCAGGACGTTCTCCTTCAATTCCCAGCGCGAGAGGTGTTGGCAAAGCTTTTTTTTGCTCTCTTGATGGGCTGACCATAGATTGCGCCTGAAACCCTGATCGTCTTTTAACAAAAGGACATTTTTCAAAAGCGTCGGGTCGTTCCTGAAATCACCTAAGGTCGAGCCGTAAGCTTCAAGGAACTTTAAGATCGGTTCAGACACCCATGTCGGGAAATGGATCCCGTTGGTCACAGCCTTGATCTTTTCTCGGTACGAAGAAAACTGGAACCTCATCACTTCGCCGTGCTTTTGGGAGACCGCGTTCACGCTGCGGGACGTATTCATGGCCAAAAGCGTCAGATTGACGATCCCGGCTTCCTCGTCCTCTGTGCCGAAATTCTTGACGATCTCAAGATCCGAAGGCTTCAGAACCCTCTCTAAGTCGGAAAAATTAAAACGGTCATGGCCCGCAGGCACGGGCGTGTGGCAGGTGTACGCAAAATGGTCTTTTAAGCTTTCGCGCTCTTTCGGCTTCACCTTACGCGCCTTTTGCACGAAAGCAAAAGCCGCATGGCCCTCGTTCAGATGATGGATCGATACCGGATATTTCAGCTCATCGAGCGCCAGCACCCCGCCCATGCCTAAGATCACCCTCTGAAGAAGGCGGCCATCCAGGTCGTCGCTCTTATAAAGCCGGTCTGTCAACCGCCGGGTCGCCTCATCGTTCTCCTTGACATTGGAATCCAGCAAGATCAGGGGAACGACGGAGTCATGATACTGGCTGTACACATAATACTTCCACAGCCTCAGATAAATATTCCTGTCTTTGAGATCCAGTTTGACCTTGTTCTCGAGCGGAATAAGCCCGGGGAACGACGAAGGATCCCACTTCATTTCCTCAGGCAGCTGGCCGTACTTGAACCAGAATCTCTGCTTAAAATATCCCTTGTTCCACAGGATGCCGACAGCCACCAGCGGCATCTTCATATCCGCCGCTGTCTTGATGGTATCTCCGGCGAGAACCCCCAGGCCTCCGCTGTAAATAGGGAGGTCTAAGACCGTCTCCAGTTTTAAGGAAAAGAGATAGTCCGGGATGCGTTCGTTAGAAAAGATCTCGTTCTCTGAAACCTGATTGGCGGGCTTGACCGGCTGGACGGACTTGAAAATATTATAGACGCTGGTCGCCAGGCCGTATTCCATGGAAAAGTAAGCGAGGACTTTCTCCTGGCTTGAAAGAAGGCGGCTCTCCGCCTCCAGAATCGGCTTGACAGGCAAACCGAAATAAACATCGTCGCGAATGTCCTGGCTGTAGGAAGCCTCAAAATCCTTGATCCTGGCGTATTTCAGAAGCTCACTTGGATTGGACAATGTTCTCCTCGATGCGCACGGCTGTCAGAAGGCCTTGAGCATCAAATTCCAGATACACCTTGGCGGGATTCAGGAATTCCGCGGGCCTGCGGTATAACAGAATCGTCTTCCCTATCCCCTCTTTGATCAAAATAGGCTCTCCGTACCTGTTGACCACCTCGGTGCGGCTCATGCCGGCCTTGATCTTCCCGCGTTTCGCCGCGCGCAGCAACGCCTCGAAACGCTTGTTTTCACTGCTCACAAAAACCTGCTGGGCGTCCTGCTCAGCGCCCAGATCCATCAAAGTCCTCAAAGGCTGGCCGCAACCCGTCAATCCGAACAAAAAGCCCGCAAAAAGAATAAGCGACAGTTTGTGAGCGGCACAACGGCAAAGGTTCATCTCTTTATTTTTTCCTTAAAGAAGCCCTGATAAATTCCCTGAAGAGCGGATGGCTGCGGTCAGGCTTGGACTTGAATTCCGGATGGAATTGCACGGCAACGAACCAGGGATGGTCTTTGAGCTCGACGATCTCAGCGAGCATGCCGTTGGGCGAAATACCCGAGATCCGCATGCCCTTCTTTTCCATGAGATTCTTGTATTTCTTATTGAATTCATAACGGTGGCGGTGCCTCTCCCAGATGAGGTCTTTTTTATACGCCTGGTGCGCCCGCGTGTTGGCAACGATCTTTGCCGGATAGGCGCCCAACCGCATACTCGCTCCCTTGATCTTCACTTTTTTCTGTTCTTCTAAAAGACTGATGACCGGATAGGGCGTTTTGGAATTGAATTCCGTGGAATTGGCCCTCTTGAGGCCGCAGGCGTTCCTCGCGAATTCGATGACCGCCGTCTGCATGCCGAGGCAGATCCCGAAATAAGGCACTTTTTCCTTGCGCGCGAACTCGATCGCGTTGATCTTGCCTTCGATGCCCCGGTAACCGAACCCGCCCGGAACGAGGATCCCATCAATGCCGCTCATCAAATTCCTGACATTATGCGCGCTTACATCCTCGGAATCCACCTTGACGATCTCCACGCGCGCGTCATTGGCGATGCCGCCATGAATAAGCGCCTCATAGATCGATTTGTAGGCATCCTGGAGCATGATGTATTTTCCAACCACCGCGATGCGGCAGGAGTGTTTCGGATTTTTGATGATCTCGACGACCTTCTGGCGCCATTCCTTGAGTTCTCCTTTTTTCGAGTCGAGCTTAAAATAATCCAGGATCAGGTCATCAAGCCCATCCTTTGCAAACATCAGAGGCACCTCATAGATGCTCTTGACGTCAAGCGCCTCGATGACCGCGCCCTCCCGGACGTTACAGAAAAGCGCGATCTTCTGTTTGACATCTTGGTCGATAGGCTTCTCGCAACGGCACAGCAGGATCTCAGGCTGGATACCGATCTCGCGCAATTTGCCGACGCTGTGCTGGGTCGGCTTGGTCTTAATCTCTTCTGCCGATCGGATATAGGGCACCAGGGTAACATGGATATTGATGGCGCTCTCGCTGCCCATCTCCTGCTTGAGCTGGCGGATCGCTTCTAAAAAAGGAAGGCTTTCGATATCGCCGACTGTCCCGCCGATCTCGACGATGATGATGTCGGGTGAGCCCGCACTCGAAACTCTTTTGATCGAATTCTTTATCTCGTCCGTGATATGGGGGACGACCTGGACGGTCTTGCCAAGATAATCGCCCCGTCGCTCCCTGGTGATCACGGAAAAATAGACCTTGCCGGTGGTTATATTATTATTCTTGCCGAGCTTGGCATTGGTGAAACGCTCGTAGTGGCCGAGGTCTAAGTCTGTCTCCGCGCCGTCATCCGTGACATAGACTTCGCCGTGCTGGAAGGGATTCATGGTACCGGGATCCACATTGATGTAGGGATCGCATTTGACTAAGGAGACTTTAAAACCGCGCGCCTCCAGGATCTTGCCGATGGAGGACGACGCGATACCTTTGCCTAGGCTTGAAACAACCCCGCCCGTAACGAAGATATATTTAGCCGTCATGATGAAGTTTTCCTCAAAAAACAGAAACGGGTACCGACTTATTTTAGCCGATACCCGTTTCTAGTTCTCATTCGAAGCTGACATAATTGTACCAATGATTACCTTATTAAAAATATCACGCTTCTTTGCCGAAGTCAACAAAAAGCTTCCCCCAGCCTGTCTTTAGGATCTTTTTCTGCCTCCTTTTACCGATCAAAGGCCACCAGATAAAATCATGATACAAAAACGATCCATAGACAAAGAGATAGACGAGCGGCGTACGAAAAAGCAGCTTCTGCAGCCCCTTTAAAGGACCAAACCAGAAAAATTTTCCAAACCGGCTCACGAAATTTTCGCCGACAAAAAACTTGAAATTCACATCGCGAATATCCTCTCCTACGATCTCGATTGCGGATACATCCCCGATGCCGACCCCATCCTCATGGGCCATTCGGATATAGGGGATCTTCAACGGATCAAAACCCATCATGCGCGCGGCCACTGCATCGATCGCCACCGAATCGGCGCTCGCGAGCATATACCCCTTCTCTATGGGAAACATCGTCCTTGGCCCGGCGCCTGAGCCGCAGATCGTGCCGTCCATAATACAAAAGATACCGCTGTGGATATCCTGTTGAATCTTCAATAAGTCCACCAGGGTCTCGTGAATCCAGGAGTGCGTGTAATGCCGGTGCGTATTCAGGAGGCCGCCGAACGCGTTTTTCATCGCGCCGGTGGTTGTTGTGTAGATGTGCGTTTTGACCGTCGGCAGATGAACAATGTTCTTACCGATGAAATACTCGGGGATCATGATCCTGTGGCGAAAGACTTTGTGGAGCGCCCGTGTCTTGAATTTCGGCTTGTATTCCACCCACCGCACATCTGCTTCTTTGAAATTGAATCTTTCGGCAACCGCGTATTTACGGTAGATCCCGTCGAGTTTATTAAGCCTTAGGCCCTTGACAGGATCGGTCACAACCGTATTATTATGAACAGCGACAAGGTCCTGCCAACCCGCTTCTTTTAACGCAAGGATCGCGCCCTCCAGCTGCCAAGGCGTCGTATTCGCGGACAAAAACGGCAGGTGCCAAGAAATATTGTCTTTCAAGATGACCGGCTTGTCGCGGGCTAAGGCATCCTTCATGTCTGCCAGCCGACAAAGACGACCGATGTCTTTTAAGACATTTTCAGGCGTTGTCTTGATCACGGCGACCTTTGCGCGCAGGCGGCTCATAGGATCTCGTAAACCTCCATCGTATCCCCTCCGGTAATGGTATTGTCTTTCAAGCGGACCTCGTAGACCTTTTTCAAGCTTAACCCGCCCA
>JAGVGA010000049.1 GCA_020057345.1 Candidatus Omnitrophota bacterium
GTTTCACGTCGCATAAAATGCTGAAGAGCGACGGGATACCGACAAAAATGGTCACTCTGTTTTTCCGGATGGTGCGCAAGAGTTTCTTGACGGGCCTGGGTGATTTCATGATGACGGTTTTTGCGCCTTGATAAAGCGGCATGAGCATGCAGACGGTCGCGGCAAACGAATGAAAGAGCGGCAGGAAACACACAAAGGTGTCGCCAGGCGTCACTTCGATGGCCTTGGATGAAGAAGCGACATTGGCCAGAAGGTTGCCGTGCGTGAGCATCGCGGCCTTGGGATGGCCGGTGGTCCCGGACGTATAGAGAAAGACCGCCAGGTCCTTTCTGTCCATCTCCTCGGCGATAGAAAACGCGGGCGCGCTCTCGGGATTGCTTAAGGTGTCTGCAAGCGTCCTGGCGTTTTCCATTCTTGTGTTCGTGAAGACGAGAATTTTCAAAGAGCCGACGATCACATTGAGCTCTTGCGCCATTTCGGCGTACGCCGAGGAGGTGATGAGGCAGGAGCTTTGCGAATCCTCGAGGATGTGCTTGACCTCGTCTCTTTTGAACATGTGGTTGATGGGCACGACGATAGCGCCGGCGAAAAGGATGCCGAAGTAGCAGAAGACGAAATCAGGCGAATTATCCAACAGGAGCGCGACGCGGTCGCCGCGGTTGACCTGCCACCTTTTAAGAGCAAAGGCGACATTGCCCGCCTTTTTGGCGATCTCCTCAAAGGAAATCTTTTTTTGGCCGAAGATGATCGCGGTCCTGCGAGGGTAACTTTCGCAGGCGCTTGTCAGGATTTCGGGAAGATTTTTAAGCTCTTGAGCGGACATGGGATCACGTATTAAGGAAAAATAAAAAAACTATGCCGAAGGCGATGCAGTAATAACCGAAGAGATAGAATTTCTTGCTGTTGATCAGTTTTTTTAACCAGCCGAGCGCCAGCATGCCGAAGGCGAACGACGTTGCCACTCCCGTCAGAAGAGCGGCGGTGGAAAAAGATGCGGCAAGATTCGCTTCTTTTGCCTCGAACAAAAATGCGCCGATGATCGCGGGGATGGAAGCGATGAAGGAAAAGCGGAACGCCTCTTCTCTCTTTATGCCTGTGGCCAAAAGAGAGGCGATCGTGAGCCCTGACCTTGAAATGCCGGGGATGATCGCCACCCCCTGCGCCACGCCCATAATAGCGCTGTCCATCAATCCGGGCTGGCGTTGTCTTTCTTTAAAGAACGGGATCATCAAAAGGATCACTCCGTTGATCAGGATCTGTATGGCTGTGGCATGCGCCGAGTGGAAAAGAGGCTCAAGCACATTTTTAAAAGTTATTCCGATAACATCCGTGATCAGCGTAACGATCGCGATCAAGCCGATCATCTTCGGATTTTTCAGGGCCCGCAGGATGTCTTTGAAGAAAAATACAAAAATGGCCAGGATGGTCCCGATGTGCAGGAGGACATCTAAAAAGACGACGTTGCCCGTAATGCCCAAAAAGTGCTGGGCGATCACGAGATGCCCTGAGCTGCTGACGGGAAAGAACTCTGTCAGCCCCTGGATCGCGCCGAGGATGACTATCTTGATCATTTATTCGTAGCGGATGTCGTCTAAATAAAAGGTGCAGCCGTCCGGATTCACGTCTAAGTTTGTGGACCAGGCAAAGCCGCCGATGACGTATGTCAGGTTTTTGGCGGAGACATCGATCGTGTATTGCGTCCACTCAGGAGTCAGGACCACGGGGCCGATGCCGGCGGTGCCTGAATCGGAGAACATGCCTGAAATGCCCCCCATCTTGAACTCTTCGATGCGTTCTCCGCCTTTTTCTCCGCGGGCCCAGAATGTCAGCTTTGTCGCGCCGGCGATGTTGAATCCGGCGTTTTCTTGTGAGCCCCAGTTATTCGCCGGTTGCTGCCAGTAGATGCCTGCCCAGCGCGCGCCGTTAGAGGCTTTGTTGGAGTAGGTGATCTTGATCGAAGTTGTCCCTGCGTGCGGGTTTTCCATGGCATCGGGGACGAGCGTAATATCCGAATAATCTCCCATGTACCCGGAAGGGATGAAGTGGTTGTCCGGAGAATTCTTGTCCGCGTAGACATAAAAAGTCTTAAACTCTGCCGCTGCGGGCGCCGCCGGGGCAGGCGTGGGCTCTGACGCGGGCGCTGTCGGCGTTACTTGGGCAGTCGCTGGCTCAGGCACGGACGGGGTCGGCTCTTCCGCTGCCGGCATGGTGATTGTTTCAGTCTGGGTGATCGTCATCTCTTCCTTTTTCTGGCAGCCGGCAGCAAGAAACGCCGCCAGTAAGATCAAAAGTAGATTTTTCATGGTTCCTCCTCTTAAATCTTTAGATCTTCGCTTTTTTTATGAGTTCCCGGTAATAGGCCACGCACTCCGGGCATGTGTCCTTATGTTCCTTCCATTCGGGATGGTCTTTTTTAATGAGATGCAGAAGATATTCCTCTGCCTTCACATGAGTCAGGGCAGAGGATTCTTCGACAGCCCTGTTGCAGATCTGGCAGACGTAGGTGTCTTGTTTTCTATTTTTTGGAAAGCAGTGATTGCATAAAGAGGGGTCTTCTGCGGCCGGCTGATAATTCAAAATCTTTGAAAAGATCTTTGAGATGGTGCCTTCCAGCGGGACTTTGCAGATCTTGCATCTTTTCATAACGGGCCTCCGATGGCTATTTTTCGCTTAAGGAAAACGTAGGTTGATGTTCGAGCAGGCGCCTGATGTGTTCTTCGTCCGTAAAACCTAAGGAAACCGTGACCTCTCCTATGCGTTGCCCTGTTTGCAAGTGGTGGCTGAGCGCTTCATCGAGCTGTTTTTCGTCTATAAGATGCGTCGCAAGCATGATCTGGCCTAAGGGCTTGTATCCTCTGAGCGGGTGGTGGTGCATTTTTATTTCATGGGAATATTCTTCTTTTAGGTCTTTTTTTAAGTCCTTGCGTTTGTCTCTGCCGGAGTCGCTCATGCGGCGGTTGATCAGATAATTGCTCGCGTGGTATTTTTTGA
>JAGVGA010000037.1 GCA_020057345.1 Candidatus Omnitrophota bacterium
AGGCAGGACATCGATGTAAGTAGTCACGAGTTTTGTGACCTGCCGGTACTCAAGAAGGATCCGCGGCAGCTCATTGTCGCGGGATAATTTTGTCAAAACCTCTTCATCCGTGGACACGCCGGTCTTTGTTTTCTTGACTACAGGAAGCTTAAGTTTATTAAAAAGAACGTCGCCCAGCTGTTTCGGCGAATTGATATTGAATTCGCAGCCCGCCATTGCGTAGATCTTGTGGATGAGGCGGTCCAGCTTCTTCTCCATCTGACGGGAAAGCTCTCTTAATCCATCGATGTCGATAGCGATGCCCGTTTCTTCCATTTCCGCAAGAACATCGACCAAGGGCATCTCCACTTCCCCAAAAAGCCCCAGGAGATCTTTTTCTTTAAGCTCTTTTTCAAGGACGCTTTTTAAGCGAAACAAAAAATGAGATTCCTTGCCCAGGTAGTCCTGGCGGCTGACGCCCTTTAAAGAAAGAAAATCCCATAGAAGGCTTTCTAAATCGCGAGAAGCCCTGGATGACTGCGTTAGATAAGCGGCGAGCATCGTGTCAAAAAATTTGACCTCAAAGGGAATTCCGTGCTGCCTGAAAATACGCTGGGCGGCCTTCACATCATGGCCTATGGCCACCCACGCCTTCTGTGCGAAAACCTTTTTTAAAAAAGAAATGTCGTCGGTCTGATAAACGCCTTCGTCGCCAAGCGCGATATTGACCTTAAAAGCCGTCCCTGCGGTGTCTTCATCAATGAAAAATGAAAAGATCTTTTGCCTGGCGATCTTCGCCAAGATCTCACCAACATCGGAAAAAGACAAGGTCGGGATCGCGGTCGCAAGGCCGCCAGATATGGACAGCCTCTCCTGGGAAAGCTCCTTGAGCATCCCTTTGAACTCTAACCTGGCGAAAACCTCCCATAATTTTTGCGTGTCCGGCGGGCGGAGCTTTAATGTCTTTAAATCCGCGTCTAAAGGCACATCGTTCCGCAATAAAGCGAGCTCCCTCGACATCCTGATAGCCTCGCGGTTATTCTCGATGATCGAGCGCACGGCCTCGCGTTTGATCTTGGAAGAATTCTTAATCAGATCCTCAGCGTCCTTAAAATCCTGAAGAAGTTCCCTGGCGGTTTTCTCACCGATGCCGTGCGCGCCGGGGATATTGTCCGAGGCATCACCCATGAGCGCGATCAGATCCGCGATCCTCTTGGGCTCTACCCCGAATTTTTCCTTGACAAGCGCCTCGGTAAAAACGATGCCGCCCTCTTTGTAGGGATTATAGACCTCAACATCATCGGAGACCAACTGGAGCATGTCCTTATCGGAGCTCACGATCACGGTCTTATCGACTTTTTTCTCCATCCTGTGCACGAGCGTCGCTATCACGTCATCCGCCTCAAAGCCCTGGGCCTCAAACGAAGCAAAGGAATACGCCGCGACCACTTCTTTGATCAGGGGCACCTGCGATACAAGCGCATCCGGCATGGGCGACCGGTGGATCTTGTATTCCGCGAATTTCTCCGTCCGGTGCGTCTTCTTGCCGACGTCAAAACAGACGCCCAGGTATTCGGGCGCAAGCTCCTCTAAAATCCTGTTGACCATTTTGACGAACCCGAAGACCGCATTCGTCGGCTGGCCGCTGGATGTCGCCAGGTCCGCCTTAATGGCATAAAACGCCCTGTAAAATAAAGAGTTGGCATCGATCAGGCAAAGCTTGGCATCAGCCATTAATTTTTAAATTTTCTAATCTAAGATTTTCAAGGAGGTATCTCTGAGGAAAAGAGGTTGTCTATGAAACTTCAATCTGCCATCAGGGTTTTGCGGTGGACTTCTTCCAGTATCTTTTGGATCTCCTTATTCCTGGGATCCAGCACTTCAGCCATGCCCAGCTCGACCAAGGCCTCGGGATACATGCCCATGTAATAGAGCTGCTTGCCGCGGATCAGGTGCCAGCGGGCATCGCGCTTGCGTTTTTTTGGGTCAAGGTCATTGCCCTTCGGTGTCCCGCTGATGTAATCCGTTGACTCCAGGTTCGTCAAATGCTGATCGAGAAAATCCTGGCGGATCTCAGGATCGCTGACACCTAAGCTCTTCAGTTCTCTCCTGGCGCGGCTGGTCCATTCGTCATTCCAATCGCCGACAAGGACCCTCTTCTTAAAATAGGCGACGGCCTGATCGAGGTCGCCTTCTTTCTCATAAACGCTGCCCAGGTTGTAATAGGCGCTCGCCAAAGACGGGTCCAGGTCAACGGCCTTTCCATAAGCGGCCTTGGCCCTATCGTTCCATCCTTTAGATTCGTAGATGACGCCGATGTCGTTGTAGGCGATGGCAAGGGACGGATCGAGTTCAACGGCCTTCTGGTAACACACGAGCGCAGTGTCCAAATCGCCGGACCGTTGCGCCCCAAGGCCCTTATCTCGGTACTCTGCCGCCATCTTCTTGCTTTCAGCGGAGGGCTGAGCTAAACAAGAATCAGCGCAAGCCAGAATCAGAAGAAAGACGAAAAATGCTGGAAGGAAAGGTGTGGTTTTTCTCATCCGAAAGGTTCTGTTAGGGTTAGAATAAACTATTTTCACAAAAATAGCAAGAAAAATTTACTATGGATAGACGCCGCCTGCGCCTTATCTAAGCCAACGAAGCCATCTGAGCGGACAAAAATTCTCCGAGCATTCGCCCTTCTTTCTGCGCGCTCTCCCACCCATAAGACTTCTGCTTGCCCTGCGGCTCGCAAACATCTCCAACGGCATACACCGAAGGAACGCTCGCGCGGAATCGCTCGTCCACCAAAATGCCTTGGTTGATCTTCAGGCCCGTCTCCACAAAACATTCGACATTCGGCTGCCGCGGCCCGGAATA
>JAGVGA010000071.1 GCA_020057345.1 Candidatus Omnitrophota bacterium
AGAAAAAAACGACAGGAAAAAAATACGCGGACAGCTGGGTGAGCCCCTTATAAAGCTGGGCAGAGGCGATACCTAAAAGAAAAAGGAAAGCGAGCGAAAGAAAGTTGTATTTTTTCTCAGGGGACCTGTTGCAGACAATGACGAGATAGCTTGCCAAAACAAAAGTCAAAAAGAGCGCCACCAAAGGTACGCCTGCGAAACGCGCAAAGAAAGAGAGAACGACCATGAGCGCGCCATAGAACAAGGTCTCTTTAACGGTGATGTTTTTGGGCCTTTTCATAAGCCTCAATGATCCTCTGGACCAGTTCGTGGCGCATGACATCCGCGCCGGTCAAATAGGCCATTTTGATGCCGTCAATGCTCGAAAGCAACTCCTGCGCCTGAATAAGGCCGAGGGGTTTGCCCCCGGGCAGATCGCTCTGGGTCATGTCCCCGGTGATGACAGCCTTGGAATCAAAGCCAAGCCTGGTCAGAAACATCTTTAACTGCTCGGGAGTGCAATTCTGCGCCTCATCCAAGATGATAAAAGCGTCATTGAGCGTGCGGCCGCGCATATACGCCAGGGGAGCTACCTCGATAATGCCCATCTCCAGATATTTTTCTATGCGCTCGGCCTCCATCATGTCGTAAAGCGCGTCGTAGAGCGGCCTCAGGTAAGGCGATAGTTTTTGATGGACATCACCTGGTAAAAAACCGAGGCTTTCGCCCGCTTCAATCGCGGGCCTTGTCAGGATGATCCTCCTGACGCTCCCGGAATTGAGCGCAGAGACCGCCATGGCCATAGCCAGATACGTCTTTCCCGTTCCGGCGGGCCCCAAACCAAAAACGATATCATATTTTTTTATGGCCTCGACATACTCATACTGGCCTTTTGTTTTTGGGGTCGCGACCTTTTCTCTTTTCGAGAGGTCCGGCTGCTCGAAATAGGCATCGAAGGCCGGCTTTGATTCGCCCGGCCTCTTCTCCTTCTTGATACCCCTGGCAGACACGAGCATCAGCTCCAGCTCGCGGCGGTCAGGATTGCGGTTCGTCCGCAGTAGATGGAGGAAATTCTCGATGCAATAGACCGCCTTCTCTAACTTCCCTTTGTTGGAAGCGCTGACTTTCAGGCCTTCGGATTTTGAAGAGATCTTAACATCGAATTCCTGCTCGATGAGACGCGCGTTCTCATCGTGCAATCCGAAAAAATCCTGGGTTTCTCTTGGATTTTCGATACTAACGATCCTGAACATAATTATCCTTCTATGGTATTTTGAGTTCCTGGCCGGCGTATATCTTGTCCGGGGTTTTTAGTTTATCGCTGTTCGCTTCAAAAATCTTCTTCCACTTTTTCGACGTGCCGTAGACATTTAGGGAGATCTTCTGAAGAGTGTCATTCGCCTGCACAACATAGCTCGCCACCTGGGGCGTAGTTTGAGGAACCTGAGCAACCTCAACGGCTTCCTGCGCGGACTCGCGCACAGGTTCGGATACCGCCTCTTTGACAGGCGGCTGAGATGCCCGGCCCTTTCTCGGCCTATCGGAACATCCGAACTCAACCTCAGCCACATAGGTCTTTCGGGTCAGCCTCCTGTTTGGTGGTGCGGCGATTTCCTTATCTGCGCCGGAGAAATATCCCTGATTGCCTCCGGTTGCACTCTGGTCCACCCTGTCTTTAACAACGGTGTAGGTCTTCACGCGGGCGCAGCCAATCGCAAAAATAATGCTCAAGAATGACACCGCGGCAATACCTTTAAAAAAATTTCTCTTCATGTCGGATCCCCCTATCTTTGAGCTGTCGATTTAATGAATAATTCTTTTAATTGTTTGTTAGAGACCTCGGACGGCGCATCCGTCAAAGGACAGATCGCTTTCTGGTTCTTCGGAAACGCGATAACATCCCTGATGCTCTCTGTGCCGAATAAGATAGCCATGAGACGGTCCAGGCCAAAAGCCACGCCGCCGTGCACAGGCGCGCCGTATTTAAAAGCCTGCAGGAGAAACCCAAACCGGGCCTGGATCTCTTCTTCAGTGATATTTAAGATCTCAAAAATTTTCTTCTGCAGCTCCTGGCTGTGGATCCTGATGGAACCGCTCCCGATCTCGTTACCATTCAAAACAAGATCATAGGAGCGCGAACGGATCGAACTCAAGTCTTTGCCTTCCAAGAGCCCGATGTCCTCAAGATACGGGGATGTGAACGGATGATGTTCGCTGTCCCAGCGCTTTTCTTCATCATTGTATTTAAAAAGCGGAAAATCAACGATCCAAAGAAAAGCAAATTCATTCGGGTCCTCTTTATTGGCCCTGATATCAGGCTTATCCGAACTATATTTAGCCGCTGCCTCTTTATAGCTCATACGGGGAAACGGCGTCTTGATGGTGATGCCTTTAAGCTCTTTTAAAACTTGGGCAAAAAGTCCCTCGCTGACAGTAAAGACATCCTCTTCGTCTACAAAAGACATCTCCATATCCAGCTGGGTGAACTCCGGCTGTCGGTCAGCCCGCAGGTCCTCGTCGCGGAAACACTTGGCGATCTGATAATACCTGTCAAATCCGGAAACCATGAGGAGCTGTTTGAATAATTGCGGGGACTGGGGCAAGGCAAAGAATTTTCCCGGGTTGACCCTGGAGGGGACCAGATAATCACGCGCCCCTTCAGGCGTTGATTTTGTCAAAATAGGCGTTTCCACTTCGATAAAGGCCTGTGCCTCCAGGAAATTGCGGATGATGTGATTGAGCTTATGCCTTGATTGAAGAAATTTGAACATCTTCGGCCTTCTCAAGTCAAGGTATCTGAAAGGAAGTCTGATATCTTCGGATAAGACCTGGTCATCCTCGATCTCAAAAGGCGGATTCAGAGATGAATTCAAAATCTCCAAACCCTTGGCAATAAGCTCCACTTCGCCTGTAGGGATCTTCGGATTGACGTTATTACCTGGCCTCAAGTTCACCAAACCCTTAAGACGGATGACAAATTCAGCGCGCAGGTCCATTGCGATCTTATGCGCCTCAGGCGAGTCTTTCGGGCTGAACATCACCTGCGTGAAGCCGTACCTGTCGCGTATATCTATAAAAATAAGCTTTCCATGATCTCTACGGCGATGCACCCAGCCGCAAAGAACAACCTCCTGGCCGGCGAGGCTCTTATTGAGTTCTCCGCAAGTGTGGGTCCTTAGCATAAAACTTCCTTGATCCTGTCTACAAGCTGCCCCAAAGGAACTTCTTCCTGAGTGCTCTGTTTCATAAACTTAAGCAAGACAACCCCTTTGGCGAGCTCGTTATCGCCTAAGATCAAACAAAGCTTCGCGTTGCGCTTATCTGCCCGGCGCAGCATCGACTTAAGCGATCCCCCCAGATAATCAAGATCGCCGGACACAGAAACGTTGCGCAGGTCTGTTAATATCTGAACGGACTTCTTGAACGCGGCATCGCCCAAGGGGATGATATAACAATCCAGAGGCGAACTCAGGTCTTCAGAGAAGACTTCCCGGCCACGGACGAGCATCAGCCTCTCTACACCCAAAGCGAAGCCGACAGCCCCACGGCTCGGCCCGCCCAATTCTTCAACCAAATGATCATACCTGCCGCCTGCGCCTAATGCGTCCTGAGCGCCGAGCGCAGGATGAGTGATCTCAAACACGGTGCGAGTATAATAATCCAAGCCTCGCACCAAAAACGGATTAAGGGTTACGGATACGCCGAAAAGAGCCAGACCTTCTTTAACCCCTTCAAAATGTTTTTTGCAATCATCGCAAATATGTCCTTCGCCGATATTGAGCGACCGGATGATGTCCTTGCACTGTTTATTCTTGCAGTCAAGAACCCGGAAGACATTTTTTGAAAGGCGTGCCTGACAATCTTCGCAGAAAGATTTTTTGTGCGGCTGGAGCTTTTCCCTCAAGTTCAAGCCGAACATCTTTTTGTCCGGCGTGCAGCCCAGGGTGTTCAATTGAATGTTAAATCCCTCAACGCCACTCTCAGCAAGCAGCCGGCTCGCCAAAAATATGATTTCCGCGTCCAGGGCTGGATTCTCGCAACCGATGGCTTCGCAACCGATATGGTGGAATTGCCTCAAGCGACCCTTTTGAGGCCGCTCGGCGCGGAACATAGGCCCTAAATAATAGAATTTCGAGACATTGCTGGAATTATAAAGCGTATGCTCCACATAGGCGCGCACGATGGAGGCTGTCGCCTCTGGCCTGAGTACCAAGGTATCTGTTTCTTTTTTGATCTGGAACATCTGCTTCTGGACGATATCCGTCAAATCGCCCAAAGAACGTGAAAATAATTTGGACTCCTCCAGGATAGGCGTGCGGATCTCTTCAAAGCCAAAAAGATCAAAGACCTTTCTCGCTTTCTCTTCGACCTCTTGCCATATCCGGGATTCTTGAGGCAGTATATCTTTTGTGCCGCGCGGGGATTTGAAAAGCATCTCTTGATGAGGCAAAAGCGGGA
This sequence comes from Candidatus Omnitrophota bacterium, assembly GCA_020057345.1. GTDB lineage: Bacteria > Omnitrophota > Gorgyraeia > Velamenicoccales > Velamenicoccaceae > JAGVGA01. The sequence continues at coordinate 4,438 of JAGVGA010000071.1, forward strand.
CGATTGCATCCCGCCTTATGACTAGTTAAACTCCTTAGCTTAATTATATCTTAACGACATTAGCGGCCTGGGGGCCTTTTGCGCCCTGAACAATCTCAAACTGCACCTTCTGGCCTTCTTCTAATGCCTTATAACCGTCTCCCTGGATCGCTGAAAAATGGACAAATACATCCTGTCCGTCTTCACATTCAATAAAGCCAAACCCTTTTGGGCCTGAAAACCATTTGACCTTTCCAACCATCGCCAAGCAACCTCTCTCTTTAATAACCCGTTGCTACTTAATCCTTTTCTTCATTTCAAGCCCGGCCTTGAAAACGACCACTTTTCGCGCAGGAACAGGGACGACCTCGCCGGTACGGGGGTTGCGGCCCGTGCGGCTGCGCCGCTCTTTCAGCTTGAAGACCCCAAAATTCCTGAGCTCGACCTTCTCGCCGCGCACAAGGCTTAAAACGATATGATCAAAAGTCTTTTGCACAACCTTTTTAACGTCAATCTGTTTTATTCCGGTCTCGTCCGCGATCTTTAATACGATGTCTTTTTTTGTCATGGGCATCACCCCTCTCTTTTCAAGGCCATTATGGCCTTTACTTGTTATAAACAATTTATCAAGAAAGAGTTACAACGTCAACAAAAATCTTTCCTCGCCTAAAAGCTCCTCGATTTCGTTAAACAGCTCGGGCTTAGGGGTTACAAAAAGGTCCTGGGAAACAAGGATTTTTAATTTTCTGTTGGATTCCGAGTCCAGATGCAGATAAACCGGGACGTTTCCCTGAAACAGGGCTAATTTTTCTTTTAGCGCGTGCAGAATATTTTCTTTTAACCCGCTCAAATCTATATTGATAGAGTTAATAAGCCGGTACGCCTCATCTACGCCGGAGATATCGGATGCAAAGATCTTCGGTATATCTTCTTTCAGGCTAAGCTTGCCCTTGACCAGAACGACATTGTTGCCCATGATATTACGGTAAACATTTCTGTAAGTATTCGGAAACACAATGACTTCCACGATCCCGCCAAGATCTTCGAGTTTCAAAATGGCCATCTTCTCACCCTTGGCGCGTGTGGTCGTTATCTTTATTTTATTGATAAGGCCGACCAGAGAGATCTCTTCCCCGTCCGTCCTGCTTGATAAATGAGAAATTGAACAGGAGGAAAATCTGTTCAAAAGATGCGCATAGTGCGCCAGGGGATGACCGCTGATATAAAGGCCCAGGATGTCTTTTTCAAAAGAAAGCAGCTGGATCTCCGGCCATTCTTTGATCTCGGGGGCCTTTACGCTAAACCGCTTGAACCCGGAGTCGTCCGATGAAAACCCCTCGTCAAAAAAAGAGAGCTGGCCCGAGCTTTTGTCTTTATGGGCCTTGGCGGAAAAATCGAGGCATTCAGGCAGCATGCTCATCAATTGGCTGCGGAATAGACCAAAGCCGTCCATGGCCCCGCACTTGATCAGGCTCTCCAAGACCTTCTTGTTCACCAGCCTCAGATCAACGCGCTCGCAAAACTCCTCTAATGTCGAAAACGCGCCCCCTTTCTGGCGCGCATCGACGATCGAATCTATGGCTCCGCGCCCGACGTTTTTAAGCGCAAGCAATCCGAACCGGATCGTCCTCTCGTCCTCCACCGTAAATTTAGAAAAACTTTCGTTCACCGTTGGATTTGAGACCGTGATGCCCGTCCGGCTGCACTCTTTGACATACTCGACGACCTTGTCCGTATTTTCTTTTTCACTGGTGAGCAATGCGGTCAGGAATTCGACCGGGAAATTCGCTTTTAAATACGCTGTCCTGTAAGAAATGACCGCGTAAGCGGCTGAATGGCTGCGATTGAACCCGTAGCCTGAAAAATAATCGATGAAATCAAAGATCTTGGTCGCGATCCTTTTGTCGACCTTCTGCGCACTGCAGCCGTCGACAAACTGTTCGCGCTGCTTTTCCATGTCTTCGAGGATCTTCTTGGCCATGGCCCGCCTTAAGAGGTCCGCCTGGGCAAGGCTGAAGCCTGCGAGCTCGGATGCAATCTGCATGATCTGTTCCTGGTAGATCATGACGCCGTACGTGTCCTTCAGGATCTTTTCCAATTTTGGGTGGTCGTAGGTGATAGGTTTTAATCCGTGTTTGCGCTGTATAAAATCATCGAGCATCCCGCCGCTGATAGGGCCAGGCCGGTACAGAGCCAAGAGCGCGATGATATCCTCGAAGCGCGACGGACTGAGCTTTTTCAAAAGATCCCGCATACCGGCGCTTTCCAGCTGGAACACACCCATGGTGTGCGCGCTCGCAAAGAGTTCGAATGTCTTCTTGTCGTCGAGCGAAAGATTGTCTATGTCGATATCGACGTTCTTCGTCCTCTTAATGATCTTAGCCGCCTCGGCGATGACTGTCAGGGTCCTTAACCCCAGGAAATCCATCTTTAGCAAACCGATCTTTTCCAAGGCCTTCATGGAATAACCCGATGTCACGGTCTCTCCGTCCACCCGGCACAAAGGCATATAGCCGTCCAAAGGCCCGTCGCCGATGACAACGCCTGCCGCGTGGACCGATGCGTGGCGGGACAGGCCTTCCAAGTCTTTGGCTGTATCGATCAACTCTTTGACTTCTTTATTATTCAAGTAGAGATTTTTTAGCTCGTCAGTTTTCAGGGCGTCGTCAAGCGTTATGCCCAATTCGGGCGGGACGAGCTTGGCGATCCTGTCCACTTCCGCATAAGGAAGCGCCATGACACGGCCGACGTCACGAATGACCGCGCGCGCAAGCATGGTCCCGAACGTAATGATCTGCGCGACGTTCTCCTTTCCGTATTTCTGCGAAACATAATCAATGACTTCCTGCCTGCGCTCGAAACAAAAATCGATATCGATATCAGGCAGGCTGATGCGCTCGGGATTTAAAAAACGCTCAAACAAGAGATTGTATTTTAAGGGGTCAAGCTCGGTGATGCCCAATAGATAGCTCACCAGGCTCCCTGCTGCCGAACCTCTCCCCGGCCCGACGGGGATGTCCTTGCTTTTGGCGTAATGGATAAAATCCCACACGATCAAAAAATAGCTGATAAAACGCATATGCTGGATAATCTTCAATTCATGTTCCAGCCTCTCTAAGACAGCTTTGTCCGGAGAAGGGCCGAACCTTTTTGTCAGGCCCTGCATGCATAATTCGCGCAAATACTCTTCGCGCGTCTTTCCTTCGGGGGGTTTGTATTGAGGCAGGTGAGGTTTGCCGAATTGCAGTTCGACATTACAGCGTTCGGCGATGACAATCGTGTTCCTGATTGCCGCAGGCGAGTAATTGAAGAGCGCCTTCATCTCCTGCGGGCTTTTGAAATAAAATTCTTCCGTCTGAAAACGCATGCGGTTGGGATCCTGCAAAGTCGTCTGGGTCTGGATACAAAGGAGCGCGTCGTGCGAGTGGGCGTTCTTCTTTTTTAAATAATGGACATCATTCGTCGCGACCAAAGGAAGGCTCAACTCCTTGGCGACCCTGATCATGCCCTCATTGACCGTGCGCTGTTCTGGAATGAAATTCTCCTGGATCTCCAGGTAAAAATTTTCTTTACCGAAGATAGAGCTGAACTCATCCGCGGTTTTAAGCGCGTCATTAAACCTGTTGTCCATAAGTAAGCACGGCACCTCGCCTTTTAAACAGGCGGTGGTGCCTATCAGGCCTTTGGAATGCTTGGCGAGGATTTCCTTGTCGATACGGGGACGATAATAAAATCCTTCGAGATAACCAATGGAGACGAGCTTCATCAGGTTCTGGTAGCCCTCTTCGTCTCTGGCTAACAGGATGAAATGGTTGGAAGCTTCTGAAATGCTGGATTCATTGCGGTCAAAGCGGCTCTTGGGCGCGATATAGACTTCGCAGCCCACGATCGGCTTGATCCCGTGCTTCTGGACCTCTTCATAAAATTCAATGGCGCCGAACATATTGCCATGGTCGGTCATGGCCAGGGCCGGCATCTTATATTCTAGGGCTTGTTCGATGAGTTCTTTGACACGACAGGCGCCGTCTAAGAGGCTATACTGGGTATGCAGGTGCAGGTGGACAAAATCCGAATGGACCATGCAGTCCTTTTTCAAAGCGTCTGTTCTCGCACAGCGCTTCTATCAATTACCAACTATCCCAGACGAAGGCTGGTCCGCCTTCGGCGGAAACTATTGACTATTCCCACTCGATGGTCGAAGGCGGTTTGGAGCTGATGTCGTAAACAACGCGGTTGACGCCTTTGACCTCGTTTATGATCCTATTGGAGACCTTGCCTAAAAATTCCGGGGTGAGCTTCACCCAGTCGGCGGTCATACCGTCAGAGCTGGAGACGCAGCGCAAAGCGATCACGTGTTCATAGGTGCGCTCGTCACCCATCACGCCGACACTCTTGATGCAAAGGAGAACGGCAAAAGACTGCCAGACCTCTGCGTAAAGTCCGGCCTTTCTGATCTCAGCCACGAAAACATCATCCGCCTCGCGCAGGATCTGCAAACGCTCAGGGGTCACATCGCCGACGATACGGATCGCCAAGCCCGGGCCCGGAAACGGCTGCCGCGTGATGATCTCCGGCGGCAGGCCTAATTGCTTAGCCAGCAGCCTCACCTCATCCTTAAAAAGTTCGCGCAGGGGTTCGATCAGCTTCAGATTCATGCGCTCAGGGAGGCCGCCCACATTGTGATGGGTCTTTATCTTCGCCGAAGGGGCTCCTGTCACTGACACAGATTCGATCACGTCCGGATAAAGCGTGCCCTGAGCAAGCCATTTGACGCGCCTGATCTTCTTGGCCTCCTCCTCAAAAACCTTCACAAATTCGTCACCGATAATCTTTCTCTTCTGTTCCGGATCGGTGATTCCTTTCAAGCGTTTTAAAAATCTTTTCTGTCCGTTGACAAAGCCCAGATTCATATGCAGGTTGGCGCGGAAGATCGCCTTGATCTCTTCCGGCTCCCTGTTCCTCACCAGGCCGTTGTCCACAAAGATGCATCGAAGTTGCCTGCCGATGGCCTTATGGATCATGACGGCAACGACCGCTGAATCGACCCCACCACTCAGCCCGCAGACCACATTGTCTTTACCGACCGTCTCGCGAATCTGGGCCACTGTATCTTTGATAAACGAACCCATCTCCCAGCTCGGCCGGCAACGGCAGATCCTGTAAATAAAGTTAGATAAGATCTGCGACCCATGCGAAGTATGCGCGACTTCAGGATGGAACTGCACGCCAAAGACCGTGCGCTCCTTGTTGGCAAAGGCAGCGTTCGGCGTGTTTAAGGTATGAGCCAGCGCAACAAAACCCTTTGGAAGCCTTGAAACACAATCGCCGTGGCTCATCCAACATGTGATATTCCCGGGAAGGCCGTTAAGAAGGTCTGAATGATCGTCGACAAAAAGCTCCTGACGGCCGTACTCACGCTCCTTCGACTTTTTGACAACCCCGCCGAAAAACTGAGCGGCGAGCTGATGCCCGTAGCAGATGCCTAATATTGGGATGCCTAATTTAAAAATCCCTTTTTCGCACTTCGGGCTTTTGTCTCCGTAGACGCTTGATGGTCCGCCGGACAGGATCAATCCCTTAGGCGCGATCTTTTTGATCTTATCTAAATCGATGTCATGCCCGACGATCAGGCTGTAGACTTTGGCTTCCCTCACCCTGCGGGCGATGAGCTGCGTGTACTGGGAACCGAAATCAAGAATCAAAATAGAGTTTTTCTGCGTAAGCACCGCATGCGACTTATTCTTGTTCTTCTTCCTTCTCAATTTATCCTCCTAATTTACCCCTTTAGAAACGTTCAATAACATTTATGTAGGTTTCTTATGGGGTTTACTTTCCCATGCCCACGCGCTGCACGACCTGAAAGATCTTGCCTTCTGTCTGGATCGACGGAGCGATGATGATCTCCGTAAAATGCATGTCATTGATCGTGGTCGCGCCCAAACAGCCCATGGATGTAGTCAGGGCGCCCATCAAATTCTGAGAGCCGTCATCCACTTTTGCGGGCCCGAAGAGGATCTCCTCTAAAGTCCCTGTGGTGCCGACAAAGATCCTCGTGCCCCTCGGCAGATTCGCATGAGACGTTGCCATGCCCCAGTGGTAGCCCCTGCCGGGCGCCTCTACCGCGCGCGCAAAAGCGGATCCCACCATGACCGCGTCGGCGCCTGCGGCGAACGCCTTACAGATCTCCCCGCCGATACGCATGCCGCCGTCTGTTATGATCGGCGTGTACCTGCCGGTGCGTTTAAAATAATAATCCCTGGCTGCGGCGGCATCGATCGTCGACGTCACCTGAGGCACGCCGATGCCCAATACGCCGCGCGTGGTGCAGGCTGCGCCCGGCCCGATGCCAATCAGAAGCCCGGCGGCGCCGGTATCCAACAGCTCTAAAGTCACTCCGTAAGTCACGCAATTGCCCAAAATAACGGGCATCTGGGCTTTTGTGCAGAATTTTTTAAGGTCCAGCGGTTTATAACTCTTAGAAATATGCCTGACGGTCGTTACCGTGGACTGAACGACAAAAATATCGGCGCCAGCCTCATGGGCGATATCGGAAAATCTTTCTGCGTTCTGAGGGATGCAGCTGACCACTGCCGGCGCCTTCTTTTTCTTGATCTCTTCGACGCGAGTGGCCACGAGTTTTTCTTTGACGGGCTTTAAATAGACTTCCTGGACGAGCTTGGTCGCCTCTTGCGGGGTTGCCTTGGCTATGTTCTCTAAGACCTCATCCGGGTCATCGTATCTGGTCTGGATGCCATCTAAGTTCAAAACGGCGATACCGCCCAGGCGGCCCATTTCAACGGCAAATTCAACGCCGACAACGCCGTCCATAGCCGCCGCCAGGATAGGCACTTTATATTTTTTTCCTGCGATCTCCCAGGAAGGATTTACCTCTGCGGGATTGATTGTTGAGGTGCCGGGCACGAGCGCCACTTCGTCAAAACCGTAACACCTACGGGCGCGCCTGTTGATTCCGATCCATTCTCCCATTGATTTACCTCCGAGATTAAAATTTGATGTTCCAGTCTACCGATAAATGCGCTTTTTGTCAAGCCAAAGACAAAGACTTCTAGCTCGATTTTTGCTGGTCTTTGCCCGTTAAAATAAGGGATAAAATCGAAGACTCAAGCAGGCCCAGATTGAACGGTTTGACTATATAGTCAGAAGCGCCGAATCCCCGGGCCTCTTCGATCAAACCCTGGCTCTGCAAGGCCGTCACCATGATCACCTTGATCTTGGTATTGTATTCCTTGATGCATTTCAATGTCAGGATGCCGTCCATCCCGTCCATAGTGATATCCAAAAGCACCACGTCAAAATTCTTCTGACGGACCTTCTCAATGCACTCCTCCCCGCTTATCGCGGTATCGGCGCTAAAACCCCTTTTTATTAAAAAATTGGCGAGCATCTCTCTATTATCGGGCTCATCGTCCACAATCAGGATATTGCCCCACTTTTTGTCCGCCGAGGGCTTTAGATAGCTCTCCTGCTTCAAAATAGAAAGGATGATGGTGATGACTTTGGGGTCCTGAAAATCTTTTTTTAAGTAAGTGGTGATGCGGGCTTCATTGAGCTGCGCGAGCATCTTCTCCGGTTTAGGGTCTTCCCCTAAAAGGATGATCCTGATGTCCTTGTCGAATTCCCTTATCTTTCTGGCGAGATTGATGCCGCTGTATTCCCCTGGCGTATCATCAAGGATGACGAGGGCCGGTCTCTCTTTTTTCATACGCACCAGGACTTCGTTGCCGACGGGAACGGTCAAAACACCGTAGCCGACTTCAGAAATCAGCTCGTACAGGAATTCCCGGGTGCGGACATCATGATCAGCGATTAGGACTCGTTCAGACATGGCTTTGGTTAGGAATTAAAAATACCACAAAATCGTCTCTTCTTCAATGAATTTAATCGGTTAAAACAAAAGGGCTGGGTCTTAAATCAGACCCAGCCCTTGGCTTCATTGAAAACAAGCGATCAATACATCCCGCCCATACCGCCGCCCGGAGGCATGCCCGGCATGGCCGACTTATCCTTCTCGGGTATATCCGTGATGAGCACCTCGGTCGTCAAGAGCAGCGATGCGATGCTCGCCGCATTCTGGAGCGCCGAACGCGCCACCTTAGTCGGGTCGATGATGCCTGCGTCGATCATATCGACGAACTTATCCTGACTGACATCATAACCGATGTTTTTCTTCTCTGCTTTAACCCTCTGGACAATCACAGAACCATCCACGCCGGCATTGGCTGCCAGCTGTCTTAAGGGTTCTTCTAAAGCGCGCCTGACGATATTCACGCCGACCTTCTCGTCCTCTTCGCTGACTTTTACATTCTCAAGTGCGGGGATCGCCCGCATAAACGCAACGCCGCCGCCCGGGACAATGCCTTCCTGAACCGCTGCGCGGGTCGCGTGAAGCGCGTCTTCCACGCGGGCCTTCTTTTCCTTCATCTCCGTCTCGGTGGCTGCGCCCACGTTGATGACCGCAACACCGCCTGCAAGCTTCGCGAGCCTCTCCTGAAGCTTCTCTTTATCATAATCCGAATCGCTGTCATCGATCTGCTTCTTGATCTGAGCGATGCGGCCGTTGATCGCCTGGGTCTTTCCTGCGCCCTCGATGATCGTCGTATCGTCCTTGTCTACCTTGACCCTCTTGGCCCTACCAAGGTCTTCGACACCCACATTTTCCAATTTGATGCCTAGGTCCTCGGTGATCGCCTTGCCGCCTGTCAAGATCGCGATATCCTCGATCATAGAGCGGCGCCTGTCTCCGTAACCGGGGGCTTTGACCGCGCAGCAGTTCAATGTGCCGCGGATCTTATTGACGACCAGCGTGGTCAATGCCTCGCCTTCCAGGTCCTCGGAAATAATGAGAAGCGGCTTGCCTGCGTGCGCAACTTTCTCTAAAAGAGGAAGGATATCCTTAATAGAGGATATCTTCTTCTCGTGGATCAGAATAAAAGGCTCCTCCAAGACCGCCTCCATCCTTTCGGGGTCAGTCACGAAATAAGGAGACAAATACCCTTGGTCAAACTGCATGCCTTCCACAACATCCAGCGTCGTTGCGGTGGACTTGGCTTCTTCAACGGTGATAACGCCGTCTTTGCCGACCTTATCCATGGCCTCGGCGATATCCGTGCCGATCTTGCTGTCTCCGTTCGCCGCGATGGTCGCGACCTGCGCCACTTCTTTTTTATCCTTGATTCCTGTGGAAAGTTTTTTTAATTCTTCCACAACGACTTCGACCGCTTTCTCGATGCCTCTCTTAAGCGCCATGGGGTTGATGCCTGCGGTAACGTTCTTTAAACCCTCCCGGTAGATCGCCTCAGCTAATACTGTTGCTGTGGTCGTTCCGTCACCTGCAACGTCAGAGGTCTTCTCCGCTACTTCCTTGACCATCTGAGCGCCCATGTTTTCATAGGGATCTGCAAGCTCGACTTCTTTGGCGACCGTCACACCGTCCTTGGTGATGGTCGGGGAACCAAACTTCTTATCCAAAACGACGTTTCTCCCCTTGGGGCCGAGCGTGACTTTCACCGCCCTGGCCAGCTGCTCCACCCCGCGCAAAATCGCGCGCCTGGCCTCATCACTGAATAATAATTGCTTTGCCATTTGACTTCCTCCTTAATTTAACTGATCTACTTCTTCGTAACGATCGCTAGAATATCTTCTTCGCGCACGATCAATAATTCCTCGCCTTCTTTCGTGGTCACTTCAGTACCCGAATATTTGCCGTAAAGCACAATATCGCCCTCTTTGACCTCAGACTTATGCACCGTTCCGTTCTCAAGAGTCTTGCCCCTACCCACCGCAACGACTTTGCCCTCCTGCGGCTTCTCTTTGACTGTGTCCGGCAAAACTATACCGCCCTTTGTTTTTGTCTCCGGCTCCAAAGGCTTTATGACAATACGATCGCCTAATGGTTGAAAACTCATACACCCTCCTTTTTGTGAATTTTCTTTATTAGCACTCAAACTATATGAGTGCTAATTTTAAAAGAAAACGAAAATTTTGTCAAGTATTTTTTAAATTGGTGAATTTCTGCGCGCCGATTAAACTCTTTTGATCTGGCTGTTGTAGATAAGGGCGAGGCCTTTGAAGACCAGGTGCTCTTCAAGGCAAGATAGATAGGCAGAATAAGGCTTGATCAAATGAGCGTCTCCGCCAGTGACAATGACCTTGAAACCCTTGCACTCCTTCTTTAATAACCGCAATAGGATCCCATCGCATAGACCCGCAACGCCAAATACGATCCCGGCGCGAATACTGCTCACCGTGTCCTTCCCGATTATTTCCATGGGTTTGGCAAGCTCGACATACGGCAGAAGCGCTGTTTTCCTGTGAAGGGCCTCCTGCATAAGTCGCAAGCCAGGGACGATCAGGCCGCCGAGATATTCGGCTTTTTTTGAGACTATGTCAAAAGTAATGGCTGTTCCGAAATCAACGATGATGAGGCCGCCTCCGAAAAGTTTCAAGCCCGCATACGCATTCACAAGCCTGTCCTGGCCGACCTGGTGGGGAATTCGGTACCTGTTGATGATAGGCACAGGGACATCCTCACCGACAATGATCGGATCCATCTTAAAAAACGACCGAACGATCTTTTTGATATTTGCGTTCAAGGCCGGAACAACGCTGCAAACATAGACCGCCTGCAGGGGCTTCGTTTCCCAGCGGGCTTCCGCAAGGCCCTTGCGCAAAGCTCCCTCGATCTTCTTCGGAGATTTTAAAAGGCTCGTCTCAAATTTAAAGGAGCGATCCACAGACGTCCCTTTTAGAACGCCTACGCTCACATTGGTGTTACCTATATCTAAAACAATGAGGCTCATCAACGCCTTCTTTTAAGCGAGCATCTCCAGATGCCCCGCAGAGATTCTTTCTAAGAAACCATTGTCTCGCCTGATCACAAGACAACCGTCGTCATCAAAATCAATCGCATACCCTTCCACTTGCCTGTCTTCCCAGGCGACCCTGACACGGCCGCCAAGAAACAAGCCAAAATGCTCCTTCACCTCATTAACAATCTCTGCAAATCGGCGGTCATTGAGTTTTTCGTAATAACGATCGATCTCTTTAATGATTATATGGGACAAATCCGCGATGTCAAATTCTTTACCAGCCGATTCTTTTAAAGAAGTCGCTCCATCGGGCAGGTCGCATTTTCTCGTATTCACATTGAGGCCGATCCCGACCACGATGTATTTGATGGCCAAGCCTTCCAGGCACATCTCCGTCAAAATACCGCAAGTTTTTTTGCCCTTGATAAAGATGTCGTTCGGCCAATTGATGGAGACGTCGTGGGCAAGGACCGCATCCAGCGCCCGAGCCACCGCCATGGCTGTCATCAAAGTCACGCGGCTGGCCTGCTGAGGCAAAAATTGCGGCCTCAAGATGAACGAAAAGTAAAGCCCTGTGCCATACGGAGACGACCACGAATTGCCCCGCCTCCCTCTCCCCTGAGTCTGGCCTTTGGCAAAAACAACGCAGCCCTCGGGCTCGTCCTGTTCGGCAAAAAAGTGCGCCAGGTCATTCGTCGAAGTCACCAGATCATAGGCGTAGATCTTCCTGCCTATGATCTTTGTGCCTAAGCTGATCTTCGCCTCTTGCCTGTTAAATACTCTTCCTAATCCTTCGTCCATTGCCTTTCAGATGCTTGATCTCGTCGCGGATCTGGGCCGCCTCTTCAAAACGCAAATTCATTGCTGCTAATTCCATATCGTGCTGCAAGAGCGCAATGAGGGAATCAAATTCAAATTCAGACTTCTTCTGCCCAGAAAGCTTCGCGAGATAACCTTTTGCCTCTTCTTCGCCTTCCAGGCTCTCGCGGATCTCCTTTTCAACGGTCCTTGAAGTGATCCGGTGTTTCTCATTATACGCCAATTGGATCTTGCGGCGGCGATTACTTTCATCAATGGCCATGCGCATTGCCCCGGTGACTTTGTCCCCGTACATGACGACCTGTCCGTAGATATTACGCGCCGCCCTTCCGGAAAGCTGGATCAAAGAGACTCCGGACCGCAGGAAACCTTCTTTGTCCGCGTCCAAAATTGCGACTAAAGAAACCTCGGGCAGATCCAGGCCTTCGCGCAGAAGATTAACGCCGACAATGCAGTCAAATTCTTTCTTTCTCAGTTTCCTCAAGACCTCCACGCGCACGATGGTCTGGATCTCGGAATGAAGATAGCTTACCTTCAGACCCTTTTCCTTGAGGTACTCGCTCAAATCCTCAGCCATCTTTTTGGTCAGGGTCGTCACCAGGACGCGTTCGTTCTTTGCGGCGCGCTTTCGGATAAGCCCTTCTAAGTCTTTGACCTGACCTTTCGTCGGCTTTACGATGATCTCGGGGTCAGGGATGCCGGTGGGCCGGATGATCTGCTCGGCTGATATGCCTTTGGATTTTTTCACCTCATATTCGGACGGCGTTGCCGAAGCATAAATGGTCTCTTGGATCAGGCTTTCAAATTCTTCAAATTTGAGCGGCCGGTTATCCAGGCACGACGGCAGGCGAAAACCGAAATCGACAAGCACCTGCTTGCGCGCTTTATCGCCTTCGTACATCCCGCGTATCTGAGGGAGCATCACGTGGCTTTCATCGATAATCACGAGATAATCCTTTGGAAAATAATCCAAGAGGCAAAAAGGCCTTGAGCCGGGTGCGCGAAACGACAAGTGCCTTGAATAATTCTCGATGCCGTGGCAATAACCGACCTCTTTAAGCATCTCCATATCATAACGCGTGCGCTGCTCCAGGCGCTGGGCCTCCAGGAGCTTGTTGTCCTTTCTCAATACGCGCAACCTGTCTTCCATCTCAGAAAAAATAGATTTTGACGCACCGTTAATGGCGTCCTGAGAAACGATATAATGCTTGGCCGGATATATGCCTATTTTATCGAGGTCCTCGCCGATCTTTTTTCCTGTCAAAGGATCAAATTCGTATATTTTCTTTATCTCATCAAAGGCAAGTTCGATGCGCACCCCGCGCTCGGCATACGCAGGAAAGACATCCACCACATCGCCCTTGACGCGGAATCTGGCGCGCCTGAAATCAAGATCATTGCGCTCATACTGGACGGCGATAAGTCTCTTTAAAATATCCTGGCGGCTGACTGTCTGGCCGGCCTCTAAAAATACCATAAAATCTCTGTAATCTTTCGGCGAACCAAGGTTGTAGATGCAGGAGACTGAGGCGACAATCAGAGTGTCTGGCCTTGAAAGAAGCGAAGTGGTGGACGAAAGCCGCAACCGGTCCAGTCGCTCATTGATGGATGAGTCTTTTTCGATATAGGTGTCCGTTTGCGGGATGTACGCTTCGGGCTGGTAGTAATCGTAATAGCTGACAAAATACTCGACCGCGTTCTCCGGGAAAAACTCTTTAAATTCGAAATAGAGCTGAGCTGCCAGGGTCTTATTATGGGAGATGACGAGCGTGGGCTTACTTGCGCGTTCGATCACGTTCGCCATGGTGAAGGTCTTGCCCGAGCCGGTGACGCCCAAGAGCGTCTGGTATTTCTTTTTCGCTTTTAGGCCGGCGGCAAGGATGTCGATTGCCTGCGCCTGATCTCCCGACGGCTTGAACTTGCTCTTTAGCTTAAAATTAGCCATTTAATAGCGAGGTGTTTAAATAAGCTGACTGGTCGCAATTTGCGACCAGTTCCTTCGCATATTCCAGGTGGTTCGTCTTGCTTCCCCGCAGGACCGCCTGCCTGCCGACCGGCAGGACAATCTCGGAACGGCTGAAGTGTTCGAGGCCCGATGCAGGGGCATCGGGACGAGTTCTTCAGCCGCCGAGATGCGAAAGACCTTCGGCGTTAAGAAATCGACCTGAGCTGAGAAAAGACCTTCAAATGAACGATGATATAAACCGACTTCAACGGCAAAAAATACCGTGTGCGAACAGGGACGTTGCGCTGGGCTGCAAAATTTATCGCGAGTGGACTTTTGTGATCTCGAGGGATATGTCAAGCGCGCGCGCGGAATGGGTCAAGGCGCCGAGCGAAATGAAATCCACGCCTTTGATGGCGTATTGGCGAATATTCTCAAGGCTTATCCCGCCGGAGAGCTCGATAAGCGGGCGCTTGTCGCCTGAAGAATATATCTTGCGCAGATAGGCGATCGCTTTCCTGATATCCTGCGGTTTGAAATTATCGAGCATGATGATGTCCGGGCACAGGGCGAGCGATTTCTTCAATCCGTCGAAATCATCGACTTCGATCTCAAAGAGGACGTCGTCCTCGCGAAAGGCCAGGCCGGCGAGTTTTTTTGCCTTGCGCAAAACAGAGATGTGGTTATCTTTGACCAGATACTGCTCGGACAGGTCAAGCCGGTGGTTCCTGCCGCCGCCCATCAAAACAGCGTATTTTTCAAAAGCCCGCAGAAGAGGCGTGGTCTTGCGCGTATCAAGGATCCGTATGCCCCTGGACGCGACGCAGCCAACCGCCTTATCCGTCACGGTGGAGATCCCGGAAAGATACGATATAAAATTGAGCGCGACTCTTTCGCAGGAAAGCACGGATCGCGCGCGGCCGCGGACCTTGGCGATCACGTCACCTTTCTTGACCCGTCCCCCCTCTTTTCTCAGAATCGTGAAAGAGACGGTTTTGTCAAAAATGCTGAAGACTTCTCGGGCTACAAACACCCCGCAAACGACCCCGTCTTCTTTTGCGACAAATTTTGCCTCCACAAGTATATTTTTTGGGATAAACGCCAAGGTGGTGATATCGCGGTGCGCCGCATCTTCCAAGAGAGCTTCTTGGGCGACCCTTCTGACGATGTTCCTATTTAAGGGCACGGCGGACCTCCTTTAGTCGCTTCATAGAATCTTTAAGTTCATCCACGCGCTGCCTCTCTCGGTTGACAACCGCCTCAGGAGCCTTTTTGACGAAATCTTTGTTTTCAAGCATGTTCTTTTTTTGCTTGAGCTGGCTTCCCATCGCAGCGATCTCTTTATCCAGCCGCTCTTTCTCCTTTTGGATATCCACCAACCCTTCTAATAAGAGGTAGAGATGGACGTCTTTGGCGATCAACGCGCTCAAGCAGTTCGGAGCAACAGTCTTATCGGTAGAGACGCTAATCTTAGCAAAAGCTAAATTACTCATAGTTGAACTGACTGCTTCAATAGCCGACTTATTCTGAGCCGTTGTGGCCATTTTTATGGAAACAAGGTCCTGCGGTCCAAGATTCAAATCCTTTCTAAAATTACGTAAAACAAAAACGGATTTAAACACCAGGTCCATAGTGGCAAAAGCGGCTTTGTGATCAAATTCTTTTTTTGGCTTCGGCCAGGCGCTGCAGGCAATTGTTTCGATCTTTTCACCCGGCAATTTGCTTGAGATCTCGTCCGTGATGAACGGCATGAACGGATGAAGCAGGAGCAGCGTGTCTTTCAAAACACGGACCAAGACCTCCTGTGTATTTTTCTCGGCGATGGAATGCTTGGCAATTTCCACGTACCAATCGCAGAATTGGTGCCAGAAAAATTCGTAAATGAGATTGACGGCCTCGTTGAGCTTAAAAAGGTCGATCGCTTTTGTGACTTTTCTGACGGCCTCGTTGAACGAACTCAAGATCCATTCATCCTGGACTTTAAGGCTTTCTCGATCGATCCCATCGCCTGTCACGTCCTCTCTGAGGTTCGTCAGGATAAAACGCGAGGCGTTCCAGATCTTGTTCGAAAAATTCCTGCCCTGCTCGAACCTCTCCTGCGATAAATAAATATCCGAGCCGCTGGCCGCGATGGCGATGAGGCTGAAGCGAAGCGCGTCTGCCCCGTATTGTTCAATGATCTCCAAGGGATCGATGCTGTTGCCCAAAGACTTGGACATCTTTTTTCCCTCTTCGTCGCGCACCGTCCCATGGATATAGACGTCGCTGAACGGCTTTTTTCCCATGAATTCAAATCCTGCCATGATCATGCGCGCCACCCAGAAAAATATGATCTCAGGCGCCGTGACCAGCGTAGACGTTGGATAGAAATAATCGAGCTCTGATTTTGACTTCGCTGCCGGCCATCCAAACGTCGCAAAAGGCCACAGCCAGGAAGAAAACCAGGTGTCCAAAACATCACTGTCCTGTTTTAAATCAGAAGAACCGCACTGCGGACATCTTTCCGGAGTTGTGCGGGAAACGATAACGCCGGCATCCGGTTGCGTCGACTTTGAACACTCCTCACAATACCAAACTGGAAGCCTATGGCCCCACCAGATCTGGCGCGAAATGCACCAATCCCTGATATTTTCCATCCAATTAAGATAGACCTTGATCCAGCGCTTCGGCGTAAATTTAATCTCACCTTTTTTAACCGCTTCCAATGCGGGTTTGGAAAGGGGTTTCATTTTGACAAACCACTGCTTGGATAAATACGGCTCGATGATCGTGTGGCACCTGTAACAGTGGCCGACCGCGTGTCTGTGCTCTTCTACTTTCAAAAGAAGCGAGCGCTCTTTCAAATCCTCGATGATCGCCTCGCGCGCCTCAAACCGGTCCATCCCCGCGTATTCTCCGGCATTCGCATTCAGCACGGCGTCCGGATGCATGATATTCACAAAATCGAGATTATGGCTTTTGCCCATCGCGTAATCATTCGGGTCGTGCGCGGGCGTAACCTTCACGCACCCCGTTCCGAATTTCTTATCAACAAGGTCGTCGGCGATGATCTTGATCTCGCGTTCCATCAAGGGCAGGATCAATGTCTCACCAATCAGATGTTTGTATCTCTTGTCTTTAGGGTTCACCGCGACCGCAGTATCGCCCAGCATGGTCTCAGGCCTTGTCGTCGCCACAACAATATGCTCGCGAGACTTTTTCAGCGGATATTTGATATAGTACAGCTTCCCGTCAAGATCGCGGTGCGGCGCTTCCTCATCCGACAATGCTGTCTGGCAGCGCGGGCACCAGTTAATGATGTAATCCCCGCGGTAGATCAGTTTCTTCTCGTACAAAGAAACAAACACCTCGACGACCGCGCTGGAGTAGCCCGCATCCATGGTGAAGCGCTCTCTTGCCCAATCGCAGCTTGCGCCCATCCTTTTGAGCTGATGGATAATGGTCGAGCCATGTTCTTCTTTCCACTGCCAGACGGTTTTTAAGAATTCATCGCGTCCGAGGTCCTGGCGCTTCAACCCGTCTTTTGCGATCTTGCGCTCAACGACATTCTGCGTGGCGATTCCCGCGTGGTCCGTGCCGGGCATCCAGAGCGCCTCAAAACCCTGCATCCGTTTGGCGCGGATAAGGACGTCTTGAATGGTATTGTTCAAGGCGTGGCCCATATGCAGGATGCCGGTCACATTGGGCGGCGGGATAACGATCGTATAGGGCTTTTTGTCAGGCCTAGGCCTTGAGTGGAATAAAGGCGTCTTGGCCCAAAAGTCAAACCACTTCTCTTCGACTTCTTTGGGGGTGTATTTCGGCGGCAGTTCCTGCGGCATGAACGACTCTATTTCTTTTTAGGCTGGCTGTCTTTCAAAAGTTTGTATTCGATACTGTCTACAAGCGCCTGCCAGGACGCCTCGATAATGTTTTCCGAGACACCGACGGTCGTCCAGGAATCATGTTCGTCCTGCGACTGAATCAAGACGCGCACCTTGGCAGCTGTCCCTTCTTTGGCATCCAAAACCCTGACTTTAAAGTCCGAGAGATGCATCTTGGTGACGGCCGGATAAAAACCTTTAAGCGCTTTACGCAACGCATTGTCCAACGCATTGACAGGACCATCGCCTTCCCCTGTCGTATGCTCCCGGACGCCATCGACCTTCAGCTTAATGGTCGCCTCAGAGGCGATCTTTCCTCTTTCGCGCTTTTCAACGATAACGCGGAAACCTTCCAGCTCAAAGAATTCCTTATACTGACCCAGGACCTTTTTGACAAGAAGCTCAAAGCTCGCATCTGCGGCTTCGAACTGAAATCCTTCGTGCTCTAAATCCTGAAGAAGTTTCACTAATTTTTTGGCCTCCGGCGAATCCTTGTCCAACTCAATCTTCAGCTCCTCGGCCTTCATCAAGACAGGTGATTTGCCGGACAGCTCCGAAACGAGCATACGGCGGACATTGCCGACCAGGGTTGGATCCATATGTTCGTAGCTCTGGGGATTTTTCAAGACCGCATTGATATGGATGCCGGCCTTATGCGCGAACGCGGATTTCCCGACAAAAGGCTGATTGTCCACTTGTTTCATATTGCTGATCTCACTGACAAAATGCGATACATCGGTCAGCTCACGCAAATCCTGGTCGCTGACGCAATCCTTCCTTAATTTTAATTTCAGGATGGCGATGATCGGCACAAGGTCTGCGTTGCCGCAGCGCTCGCCGTAACCATTGATCGTGCCTTGAACCTGCACGCAGCCCGCTTCCACCGCCGCGATGGAATTGGCCACCGCCAGGCCCAAATCGTTGTGCGTATGAATACCTAACGGCGCTTTTATCTCCTCCCTGACTTTCTTGACGATAGCGCTCACTTCGGAAGTCAACGTCCCTCCGTTGGTATCGCAAAGACAGATCAGCTTTGCGCCGCTCGCTTGAGCAGCCTTCAAAGTCTTAAGCGCATAATCCGAATTGGCTCCAAACGCGTCAAAAAAATGCTCCGCATCATAAATAACATCCAGCCCCTGCGCGATCAGATACCGTATCGAATCACTGATAATCTGCAGGTTCTCCTCAAGGCTGACCTTCAGGATATCCCTGACATGCAAATCCCAGGATTTACCGAAAATAGTCGCGACCAAGACTCCGGACTCGACGATCCCGCTCAAGCCATGGTCCTCGCCCGGCCTGATACCGGCCTTGCGGGTCGCGCCGAAAGCGACCAGTTTGGCGTTTTTTAACGGATGTTTCTTGAATTCATTGAAAAATTGCTTATCTTTCGGATTGGACCCGGGGTAACCGCCTTCGATGTAGTGGATGCCGAGCTCGTCTAATTTCCGGGTAATCCGGACCTTATCAAAAACAGAATACGAAATCCCTTCGGTCTGGGAACCGTCGCGCAGCGTCGTGTCGTAAATTTCAACTTTATTCATCGTGTGTTCCTTTTTTAAAAAACAATTTTAGCCTAGCCCGAACTTGGCGTGGATGGATCTGACGGCCCTTTCCGCAAACTTCTTTTTAATAATGCAGGAAATGCTGATCTCGGACGTCGTGATCATGTCGATATTCACCTTCTTCTCGGCCAAAGCCTCAAACATCCTTGCCGCAACCCCCGAATGGGTCTTCATCCCGACTCCGACGATAGAAACGCGGGCGATGTCCCTGTTTTCCAAAACCCTCCCGCCCCCGATCTTTTTCGTAAATCTCATCATCAGCGATTTCGTTTTAGTCAGATCTCCTATGGGCACAGTGAACGAAACATCTGTTGAGCCTTTGCGGCTGACATTCTGGACGATGGTGTCGACGCTGATACCGTTCTTGGAGATCTCTTTGAAAAGCTTGGCCGCGATCCCCGGCTTGTCCGGAACATCGCACACCGTGATCTTCGCTTCGTTCCTGTTTAACGTCACGCCGCTGATAACAAAGTTTTCCATTTTGTCCGCCTCCTTTAAGATCATCGTGCCTTCTGCGAGATTGAAGCTCGACCGCACATGAATGGGGATATCGAATTTTTTCGCCACTTCAATGGAGCGCGCCTGCATGACCTGAGCCCCTAAAGACGCCATCTCCAGCATTTCATCGTAGGTGATCTGTTTCAATTTTTTTGCCTGCGGAACGATGCGCGGGTCTGTTGTGTAGACACCCTCCACATCCGTGTAGATCTCGCAATTCCTGGCGCCGACGGCCTTTGCCAAAGCCACTGCGGTCAAATCCGATCCGCCGCGGCCGAGCGTGGTGATGTCCTGGTCCTGCGTAACGCCCTGAAAACCCGTCACGATGACGATCTTGCCTTTCTTCAGCGCTTCCTTGATCCTCTCGCCGCTGATATCGATTATCTTTGCCTTCGTGTGCGTCATATCCGTCTTGATGCCAACCTGGCCGCCGGTAAAAGAGATCGCGTGAAAGCCAAGTTCTTCGATAGCCATGGCCAAAAGCGCGCAGGAGATCTGCTCTCCCGTGGATAATAACATGTCCATCTCGCGCTCAGGCGGGGTGTCTGTGATCTGTGCGGCCAAGGCGATCAGGTCATCCGTCGTATCGCCGAGGGCCGAAACGACAACAACGAGGCCAAAACCTTTTTTCTTGTAGGAAACGACTCTTCTGGCGACATTCTTGATACGATCCACATTGGCCACAGAACTTCCGCCGAATTTCTGAACAATGATCTTCATTTAACCGAACCTCCGATAACTGCCCTCTTTTTAGCTCATCGCAAAAGCACGTCCATCAACTGGTGCCCCTCAAAAAATACCTTGCTCTTTTTCGCCTCGGATTCGCTAAAAACCGAAAAACCGTTCTTGGCGATCCCATACCCCATCAGGGCCGCGCAGACCGCGCCGGATGTGTGCTTGCGCAAATTGACCGGAGTGGCGTGATCAGGCATCACCAACAAACGGAAATCTTCACGGTCCTTGAAATGCGCCAGAATCGTCCCTACGACAAATTTGTCAAAGCGCTCGATGGTCGCAATCTTCATCCGAAGATCGCCGTTGTGGCCGGCTTCGTCCGGCGCCTCCACATGGACATAGACGAAGTCGTGCTGCTCCAGAGCGTCCAGCGCGCGTCGAACTTCATCGGCGACACGGCACGCACAGCCAACGGTTTCGGGGATCAGCTCGAGGATACCATGCGCTCGGTCCAGGAGGCCGCCAAATCGATCCGCAAGCTCGCCG
>JAGVGA010000088.1 GCA_020057345.1 Candidatus Omnitrophota bacterium
CTTCAGTTTTCAAAATAGTTTATGCTTCATCTATAGACTTGTCAATGAAAACGCGCCTAGAGGGACTGGAACCCGTCGCTCGCTTCCACTCGCTCCTCCAAGGGGCTCTGCCCCTAGGACGCTTCGCCTTCGGCTCAAGAAACAGGCGGAGTCCCGAGTTGACAATATTTTCATGCGCCCAGCAGGAATCGAACCTGCAACACTCAGTTCCGAAGACTGACGCTCTATCCAATTGAGCTATGGGCGCGTTCTGAAAATTCCAAACATGAGCCTCAGGATATTACTAGAAAATTCAGTGAAGGCTAGCGCTCCTTGCCTGCCGACAGGCAGGTATCCATTGAGCTATAGGCGCACAGAAGGCAATAAACTAAAGATGAAATTTTTTATCTCTTTTTTATCCTCACTTAGAATGTCCAAAAATTCAAGACCGATATCATAACCCTGCATGGCCTTCTCGCCGCCCATCCTGAATTCCTTGACCCATCGCACCTGGGCTTTGGAACGAATCACCTTCTGGGTAGGCAACTCAAAGATGAGGTCCAGGACATCGCCCACCTCGGCCTTTTCATAGGCAAGGAGGCAGATGCCGCCCTCTGAAATATTCTTGGTGATGTTGTCGTTGTAGGCTAATTTTTCGCCGGGGTCAACGATCTTGCTCCAGCGAACATCGACGCTGGCATTCAACCGAGCATATCTCCTTTTTTCCTCCGTCATGTGCCCTCCTTGAAAAAAATTCAGACTATATCGCAGAAATCGCCAAAGATCTTTTTCGCTTCTTTAAGGGTATGCGCTGAAACAGGCCTGACCCATTTTTCCGCAGGCGGCCGCACCGGCGAATTGATCTGGATCCGGTCCGGCTTAAGGCTATCCGCTACTTTTTTGATCCTCTTTAAATACGCAGCCGAATCATTGATGCCGCGCACCAGCATCACCTCAAGCCAAAACCGGCCGCGGAATGCCTTGCGGAATTTTTTTAAGGCGACGATGATATCTTTGATCTTGATCCCTTGGACCGGCCTGTCGATCTTTTCAAAAACAGGCTGGGTAACCGCATCCAGCGACGGAACGACAAGGTCCGCAAACAAGAGGCCTTTTCGGACTTCTGGGTCCATGAGCGTCGTGCTGTTCGTTATAACCGCCACAGGCAAATGGGCGATGGCCTTTACTTTTTTAATGAGAGGGCCGATGGATTCATGCAAGGTCGGCTCGCCCGAGCCGGAAAAAGTGATATAATCGATCGCGAGTTCCTGCGGTTTGTTCCGGAAAAAAGTGCGGACTTCTTCCAGGATCTCATCCTCGTCTACGTACTTCTTCCTTTGCGTTGTCTTATCCATCGTCTTCTTAAGCTGACAATAAACGCAGTCCAAGCTGCAGATCTTGTAGGGCACGGTGCTTATGCCTAAAGACTTGCCTAAGCGACGGGAGACAACTGGGCCGTAAACATATTTCATGGGCGACCTCTGTCCGACATCATGTTCTTAGAAGAAAATAGGGATAGCTTTTGGCTATCCCTATGGCGAAAGGCTCTGCTGTCAGATGAGTTATTTAACCACAAGAACGGAATTCTCTGAACCTAAGGAGTTGACTGTCCGACGCGAACATTCCGGATCCACAATCCAGGAGCCGTCCACGACAAATTTATATTCGTACGTTCCGGTCGACAGCGTCACGCTGGCCTTCCAGACGCCTTTCTTGTCTTTTTTTGCAGTCAAACCATCCGGCTTCCACCCGTTAAAATTACCGGCGATGCCGACCCAATTGGCACTGGGAGCGGATATCACGAACTCGACTTTTCTTTCGACATTTCTAGCCATGTTGCGCCTCCTTTTATAATACCATTTTATAATATTCTTCCCTTTCTTGTCAAGCGAGCTCCCTATCACAGGGCGACGATTGGAATATTCTTGCGGTCCGCCGCCTTGATGCAATTCTCCGGGTCTATAATAAGCGTTTTATGCGCTTCAATAGCAAGGCATTTCGCTTTCACCTTGTTTAAAAATTTGACGGTGCGCGGTCCAACCACCGGGATATCAAAACGCATATCCTGGTCAGGCTTGCTCACCTTGATGACGACGATGCCGCCGTTGGCGATCTTCCCGCCGCGTAAAATGGCCGCATCCGTCCCCTCGATCGATTCGACAGCGACAATAGCCCCGTTTTTCACAATGAGCGTCTGGCCGATATCAAGGCCTGCGACCTTTTTTGCCATGTCAAACCCGAAGCGGATATCATTCCAAGTCTTGGAATCCGGGGTACACTTTGTCAGGACCCCCTTTTGGGGAAGAAACTCCTCTAAAAATAAGGTCGAATCCATCAGCTCGATCGAATGCTCAGCCAGCTTGTCGGCCACGGCGCCAAAAACCGTATCCGGCCTTTTGTCCTTGATCGCGGCAAGGAGCGTGCGCAAGGCCTCGTCGCCCATATCTTTGTAAAATAGATTTTGCGGGTTCACCTGGCCGGCCATGATGACCTTCTTGATATCCTCTTTTTTGAAGATCTCAAACATCCTGGAATAATCTTTGAGGCTTAGCCAAAAGACTTTTTTGACCAAAGGCGTGATCAGACGCGATGTATCATGCTTGATGGCGATAGCGATCACATCGATCCCCTTGCGGGAGGCGGCGTGCGCGAACATGAGCGGAAACTTACCGTTGCCGGCGATAAGGCCGATCTTTTTGATACCGTTCAACTGACTCAATGGCATATCCCCCGTTCGGACGTTGAAAGAAAACGGACAAGATGGTCCACCTCTTTAGAAGAAACGACGCTCTTTTTGATCTCTTCGATCGCGTGTTTTTTGTTAAGACCGGCCTGAAAATAAATCTTGTAAGCATTTTTCAGGTCATGCAGAATATCTTTGGAGATCCCCGCCCTCTTCAAACCCACGAGGTTTAAGCCATAGAATTTTGCCGGATGGCCGTCGCACGTGGAATACGGCGGAGGGTCGGTCACGACCTTGGAACAACCGCCCACGATGCACAATGTGCCCAGGCGGACAAACTGATGGATGGCCACCAACCCTCCGACCACGACCCTGTCTTCGAGCGTTACGTGGCCGGCGAGCGTGCCGTTGTTGGCGATGATGCAATGATCACCGACGCGACAATCATGGGCGATGTGGCTGTAGGCCATGATCAGATTATTACTGCCGACGACGGTCTGGCCCTCTTTGGTCGTGCTCAGATTGATCGTTACGTATTCGCGGATAATATTATTTTCGCCGATGACGACCGAACTCGGGGCGCCGTCGTACTTAAGATCCTGCGGGATGCTGCCGATGACCGCGCCTGTGAAGATCTTGCAGCCGGCGCCAATGGTCACCTTATTCTCAATAACGCAAAAACTGCCGACCTTGACACCCTTGCCTATTTTGACGCCGTCGCCGATCATGCTGTAGGGCCCGACTTCGACATCCGGCCCCAGCTTCGCGCCTTTGGCGATCAACGCCGTTGGATGAATCTTTTTTTTCTTCATCTATCTTTCCACAAGAGCAAACATCAGCTCTGCCTCAGCCACCACGTCGTCGTCCACCATGGCTTTAGTGAAAACCTGGCCTGTTTTGGAACGGATCTTGCCGACCAAAACTTCAATCCTTAACTGGTCGCCGGGGATGACCGGCTTTCTGAATTTAATATTATTGGCCGCCATGAAAAAAGCGAGTTTGCCCCTGTTTTCCGCAGGGCTAAGCATCAATACCCCGCCCACCTGCGCCATGGCCTCGACGATAAGAACGCCGGGCATGACCGGCCGGCCGGGGAAATGCCCTTCAAAGAAATTATCGTTGATCGTGACGTTTTTGATACCGACGGCGCGCTTGCCTTCTTCCAAAGCGATGACCCTGTCCACCAGAAGAAACGGATAGCGGTGCGGCAAGATCTTCATAATGGTCATCGCATCGATCTCTTCGCCCTTAACCACGCCTTCCACGGATCTGATGGCGCTCATCATCTGCTGGTCCAGCTGGGTCTTGATCTTCTGGATGAGCTTAATATTCAAAGTATGTCCGCTTTTGACGGCGATCACGTGGCCCCGGATCGGCATGCCCAAAAGATAAAAATCGCCGATAAGATCAATGATCTTGTGACGGATGAATTCATTTGCGAAACGCAGCTTGTTTTTTAGGACGCCGCTTTTCGAGACGACAAGCGTGTTCTCGTAATTCGCGCCTTTGCCCAGGCCGCTTTGGATAAGCGCTTCTGCTTCTTCCTGCAGGCAGAATGTCCGCGCAGGCGCGATCTCTTTCTCAAAAACAGCACTTTCTATTTTCAGATCCAAATACTGATTGCCCAGGACCGGATTATCATAACTCAAGGTATACGAGATCCTGAAATCAGAGGAAGGCAGGATGACTAAGGACGAATCTTCATCCTGGACCCATAAGGGCGTCGTCACCTTAAATGTCCGGCGCTCCACCTCTTGTTCTACCATGCCGACTTTATTGATCGCCTCGACAAAATCGAGCGCGCTTCCGTCTAAACCAGGCACTTCATTACTGTTGATCTCGACTAAGACATTGTCTAACCCAAGGCCGGAGAACGCAGCCATCAGATGTTCGACGGTCTGGATCTGAACGTCGCCGGATGAGATGATCGTGCGCCGCGGACTGTTCTTCAAAAAAAGAACGGCGCTCACATCAGCCTTGACCGTCGGCTTCTGAGGAAGATCGACACGCTGGAACACGATCCCGATGTTCGAGCCCAAAGGCTTGAGCGTCATGGTCACGGGATTGCCCGTATGCAGCCCCACGCCTTGAAAAGAGACCTCTTCTTTAATGGTCCTCTGCATAATTGCCTTATTTATTGATCCTATCCTCTAACTCCTGAACCTTTTTCTTGAGTTCCCTGACCGCTTCGCTCAACTCCGGCAAACGCTGGATGTAAGCGTATGTTCTCTTGGCTTCCTCATGCGGCCGCGCCGGATAACCGGAGACAACCGTGTTCGCAGGAACCGACTTTGTCACACCCGCCTGCGCCGCGCAGATCGCGTTATCGCCGATCGTTATATGCCCGACGAGTCCGGCCTGGCCGGCGATGGTCGCGTTTTTTCCGATGCGCGTGCTTCCGGAAATCCCCGCCTGAGCCACGATGATACAATTCTCGCCAATCACGACATTGTGCGCGATCTGGACGAGATTGTCTATCTTCGTGCCCTTGCCGATAAAAGTCTTGTCGAAACGGGCGCGGTCGATCGTCACATTCGCGCCGATCTCCACATCGTCCTCGATCACGACCGTACCGACCTGCGGGATCAGCTGATAGGCACCATCCACGCTCACGTAACCGAATCCTTCGGAACCGATGACCGTACCGCTCTGGATAGACACCCTGTCGCCGATCGTGACGCGCTCGCGCACAGAGACGTTCGGCCAAAAAAGACAATCCCGGCCAATCTTCGTCTCGGGGCCGATCACGCAACCGGCATAAATGATGGTATTGGCGCCGATGACAACATCTGCCTCGATCACCGTATAAGGGCCGACGACAACGCCTTTGGCGATCTTGGCGCTCTTGGCGATTACCGCGGTTTTATGGATCCCCTTTGGGTGGCGCACCTTCACAGGGTGAAGGACGGCCAGCACCTGGGCAAAAGCCAAGGAAGGATCCTTGACCCGCACAAGGGGCTTGGAAGCATTTTTAATATCCAGAGGGACAATGATCGCGCTCGCTTCGGTCTCGTCGACGAGCGGCAAATAACGGCGGTTGGCGACAAACGTGATGTCGCCTTTTTTCGCCTCGCGGACGCCGCTGACGCCGCTGATCTCAACCTTCGCATCGCCGACAACCTGTCCGCGCACGAGAGCGGCTATCTCCCTCAACGTTTTTTTCATGGACAAAGAACGGCTCTCTTACTTCTTCGCTGCAGGTGCTGCCTGCGGCTTGGCCTGCGCCGGAGCCGGCTTGTGATTGGCGTTCAACTGCTCGATGATATCCTGCGTCACGTCCGCGCTGGCGGATCCATACAAAAGAACCCGATCATTCAAGATGAAATCGTAGCCGTTCTTCTGGGCATACCCCTGAACAACCTTCTCGATATCCTGCAGGATCTCTTTTAATTTCTCATCGCGTTCTTTTCTTAAGTCCAAAGCGATCTGCTGGCCGGACTGGCGGATCTTCTTATTCTTCTCGTCGAGATCTTTCTGCTTGGTCGCCTTTTCTTTTTCGCTTAAGAGGGCCATTTTATCTTCAATGGCCTTGATCTCGTTTGCCATCTGCTCGAGCTCTTTCTCTTTAGTCGCCTGCACCGCGCTCAAGGCCTCGTCAAACACCTTGGTCTTTTCGTATTTGTCAAAGGTCGAGGAAAGATCCACATAACCGATCTTGCCGGCGGCGTACACGCTTGAGACCATGCCGGACACGACGAAAAAAAACAAAACTGCCGATGCGCTGACTGCATTTCTCTTCAACATCACTGCCTCCTCTTAATTTGCCCGCAGCTTCTGGCTGCGAGTTATGGTTATTGATCTGGCTATTCTAGAATCCGTGGCTCATGCTGAAATGGAATCGGCCCTCTTTCTTGTTCTTGCCGGGCTGCGTATTCATCGGAATGCCATAATCAAGCTTCAGCGGTCCGATGGGCGTCTTGATGCGCACGCCAAAACCAATGCCCGTCATGAACCCGCCGTTTCCGAAATCGGAGGCCTTGGCCCACACATTGCCCGTATCCATGAACACGGCGCCCTTGATGAATTCGACCAAAGGCACGGTGTATTCGATATTGCCGATGAACATGGCTTCGCCGCCGATGGGATCGCTCGTCACCGGATCAATCGGCCCCACGCTTCTTTCTTCGTAACCGCGGATCGTATTCGCTCCGCCGGCGTAGAACCGTTCGTAAATGGGGACGTTGCTCTGATTATTGAAAGGCTGCGCCACGCCGGCCCGCGCCTGGATCTGCAACACACCCTTGGCAAATAACGGAAAATAGTGAGTGGCGAGCCCGAAAACCTTATTGAAATCCTTGTCCCCGCCGAATGGCCCGCCGGCAACCTCGTAGGAGCCGCTTAAGACGTATCCGCGCATAGGATTAAAGACGTTATCCGTCGTGTCGCGTGTCAGGTAAAACTCCATACTGCTGATCAGGTTCTTGCCTTGTTCGCTTCTGAGGTCCGCGGTCGCGTTCACATCGACATCCGAAATATCGACCTCTTCCAAACGATAGGTGACCCCGCCCTTGACATATTCGTTGAATTCCTTGCCCAGCCTCAGGTCCCCGCCCGTCCTTTTTTCCACATAGCCATAACCCACATCCGCCTCTTTGCTGTGAGTGCGCCTGTAGACGTCAAAACCAAACGAGATCGGGTGGTCGAACAGCCACGGCTCGGTGAAGCTAAGCTCCAGGTTCTGCCGGATGCTGCCCATCTCCCCGCGAACCTTCAGGTCCTGGCCCGCGCCGGTAAACGTCTTCCAGTTCTGCCAGTCAAAATTCTTCTGCTCGACCTCCACGAAACCGACGAACTGATCGATCGAGCTGTACCCGCCGCCGAAGCTGAACGAGCC
>JAGVGA010000022.1 GCA_020057345.1 Candidatus Omnitrophota bacterium
ATGGAAATATCCCTGACGGTCTGTTTGTTCATTACTCCTCTAAAATTGATTGGAGCATTATATCAAAAATCCCTTTTTTGTAAAGGAAGGGTTCTGTTTTCTATAAGCTCGTCTCTGCCATCCAATAGCCGTGCAGATTGCAACGTTCGACTGCGGTGAGGGTCCCGCTATTTGCCTTCAGGTGCAGGGCTGCAGCCGGATGAACGGATTCAGGCGCAAGAGCCACATGGGCGATATACTTTTTGTCCAGATAGAAATCGATGTTCATGATGTAGTGTTCTTTTTGCATCGGGTGTTCAATCTCGCCTACTTTGACGTGGACATCCACGCACCCTTCGGGGATCAAGCCGCATTTTCTGACAACGATGATGGTAGGGATATGTTTCTTTTCAGGTTCTCCTAAAGTGGTCGAGCCGGGTTTCTTGATGATATCGGGCTGCTCGATGAAGTTTTCTTTTGTGACCCCGCACACCGGGCATTTGTCCGGCGCTGCGTTGAACTCGATGTGGCCGCAGACCTTGCACAAAAACGTTTTCATACTTCCTCCCTTGTTAAATCCTTTGTGTCTGTTCGTTGATTTTTTTTATGACGATGTTGACCGGCATGGCGAGCATGTCTTCAATCGAAAGCGGCAAGACAAAAGACCAGTTCTTGTCGCTGATGGTCCCTGGAAAGTTGATCCTCAGTTCCCACGGGTCTATGTCAAAAAGAGAATCAAGTGAAAGCCAGTCATGGAGCAACTGGATGCTGTAGATAGAGCTTGATTCGCTCACTTTCTCTAAGACCCTTTTTATAAAATTCGATGGATTTTTTTCTTCTACCGATGATTCCTCGATCCCTAAAAACTTCAGGAATTTACCATTCTCTCCGTAAGTACCCAGATAAAGATCAGCAATGTCTTTTGCCTGGGAGCCGTCAATGCCCATGCGGTAAAACAATTCGTTTGGATCCGTGATCTCCTGTTTCCAGTGCAGCCGGTCGTGCAGGGTTTTATCCAGATCAAAGATCTTAGGCGCGATGTTTTCGAATGGGATGTTTTTTTCCCGGCATTTACGCTTAAAAAGCTCTTCGTCCACCGTTCCTGCCTCAAAAAGCCACCATGCCCAGAGGCTGCTCATGTCGTGGGTGGCGATGGTCGCGGCAGCGGTTTTCCTGTAGAGTCCAGGGTCCTTAAAATCATACGATTTGTCCCAATCGCGGATCCAACGCTGGACATCGATGCCGGGAATGCCGAGTTCTTCTAAGACCTTAAAGGTGCATGGCGGGATCGTCCCTAGATCTTCTGCGCAGGCGAGCATATTTGTGTTTTTGATCATGACGGAAAGGAGCGTTCTTCCATGCTCCTCCCAGAGGTTTTCATCCAAAGGGTCAAAAGCGCCGCGAAGGCCGCCGTACTCCATGGATTCGGACAAGGGGATGGTCCAGACGCGGAAAATCCCGACGACATGGTCAATGCGATAAAGGTCGTAAAAATTTTCTGCGTATTTGAGTTTTTCTTTAAGGTAGTCATAATCGTTGCGGCTGATGTTCTCCCAGTTGTAGGCGGGCATGCCCCATCTTTGGCCCTTGGAATAAAGCATGTCCGGCGGCGCCCCTGCTGCAAGCCATAATTTGAAATAATCCTGGTGCGACCAGACATCCGCGCTGTCGCGGGAGACCAGGAACGGCAGGTCGCCCATCAAAAGGATGCTATGTTCGTTGGCGTATTTTTTTGCTTTGCGGAATTGCTCGAACGACTGCCATTGGAGCCATTTTTGGAAGACCAGATTGTCGCTGTATGTCTCTTTGATCGAGCAGACGGTCTCGACCTGCTTATGCTTGAGGTCTTCGCTCCACCCTTCCCAAGCCATCTCGTTGTTTTTTTCTTTGATGACCTTGAAAAGCGCATAGTCTTCAAGCCAAAAGGCATTGTCTCGCCGGAAGCGCTCAAACGAAGGGTCCCGGCTTGCGTCGCTCGTTTCAAAGATCTTCCAAAGAAGATTAAGTTTCGCTCTTTTTATCCGATAATCGATGCGTTCTTTGCCTGCAGGGAAACTTTTCCTGATTTTCTTGATCTCATTCTTAAAGGGTTTTAAGGAAACATCAATGAGCTGCTCTAATGCCAGATACATCGGGTCCAGGGCAAAAGTGCTTTGAGCATCATAAGGACGAAAATTAAATCCGACGTCATTGACGGGCAAGAGCTGGATGATGCTTATACCTGTGGCATTGCACCAGTCGACCAAAAGGCTAAGGTCAGCGAAGTCTCCGATGCCGATGCTATTGGAGGAGTAAACAGAAAAAAGAGGCACCGCAACGCCGGACCGCCTCTTGTTCCCGATCTTGCCCCACTGCTCGCCGGACAGGGTCTTCAGTAAATAATCGTATGCTTTTTCGTACATGTTAAACCTAGATGTTAGCCGTAAACTTCTTTTCTGTGTCTAATGCGCAGAACAAAAATTAAAATTTCTCGTTCTGATATTTTATAGATAACGCGATAATCTCCCCAGCGATATCGCCAATACCCTTGGAATACTCCTGTTAAGGGTTTTCCTAATCCTTTAGGGTCAGCAGCAAGGTAGGTCTCGACGCGGGAAAGGATTTTCTTAATCGTGGATTTATCGAGCTTTCTAAGGTCTTCTTCAACCGGGTCTAAATAGACGACCTTATACACCAAGCCTCTTTCTTAGATCTGCACCTGAGATAATCTTGGATTTTGGATCGTCAAAGCGATCTTTGGCGATCTGTGCATCAGCGTAGTCTTCGAAATAGTGAGCTAATGCTTCGGTGACATAAAACTTTTCACTGCGATGCGTGGTTCTCGCCAGTGAAGATAGCCTATTCACCAATCCGGCCGGCAAACGAAATGCTTTCAATATAGTCATATTTTTACCCTCCTTGTAATATAAGTATAACAACGTTATACATATATTACAAATGGTTTGTTTTCTATTATCTTATATGCCTTTTTTGACCATGAATTCGCACAGGTCGACGACGCGGCAGGAATAACCCCATTCATTGTCATACCAGGCCAGCACCTTCACCTGATTGCCGACGACTTTTGTAAATTCGGCATCGATGATGGACGAGGTTTTGTTGCCTTTAAAATCGATAGAGACGAGCGGTTTCTCACAGACCTCGAGGATCCCTTTTAATCTCGGCGTCTGGGACGCTTTTTTCAAGGCTGCATTGACATCAGCCGCAGTTGTCGGTTTATCGGTCTCTATCGTCAAGTCGACCAAGGAGACATCAGGCGTCGGAACGCGGATAGCCATACCGTCCATCTTGCCTTTTAGTTCAGGGATGACAAGGCCGATGGCCTTGGCTGCGCCTGTTGACGTCGGGATCATGGACAATCCGGCGGCCCTTGCGCGCCTTAAGTCTTTGTGCGGGAAATCAAGGATTACCTGGTCATTGGTGTAGGAGTGGATCGTTGTCATGATCCCGCTTTTAATGCCGAAATTTTCCAAAAGGACTTTGGCTAACGGCGCCAGGGCATTGGTGGTGCAAGAGGCGTTGGAGATGATGTTGTGTTTTATTGGGTCATATTTGTCTTCGTTGACGCCCATGACGAAAGTACCGTCCTCGCCCTTGGCCGGCGCTGAAATGAGGACTTTGGATGCGCCTGCGGTTATATGGGCTCTTGCCTTTTCCGCATCCGTGAACCTTCCGGTTGATTCGATGACGAGTTTGACGTCCACAGCTTTCCACGGGATGAGCGCCGGGTCTTTTTGAGAAAAGACCTTGATCTCTTTGCCGTTGACGACGATCGCTCCCTCTTTGGCCTCAACCGTGCCTTTGAACTCACCGAAGGTCGAGTCATATTTTAAAAGATGCGCCAGGGTCTTTGAATCCGTCAGGTCATTGACCGCGACTATCTCGATTTCTTTGGCGCCCTCCTCGATCGCTGCCTTAAACACTAATCTTCCGATCCTTCCAAAACCGTTGATGCCGACTTTCACCGTCATTTTTGATTCCTCCTTTTTTCCAAACCCGCATTGGAATTCCAAACCCGCATTGGAATTAGGTTAATTTTCAAGTGCTTATTATTTTATATTTTTGCGTTTCTTAGATATTTAATCGCGACTTCCGGCGGGGTTGGCACCGCATAGAACCCGGTCCCCCACTCAAATCCAGCGATGCGGCTTAAGCGGGGCATGATCTCGATATGCCAGTGATAACCAGGCTTATCCGTTTCATTGATCGGCGATGTATGGATGATAAAGTTATACGACGGGTCATTCAAGGCGACCCTCATGCGGGTCAAACTTTCTTTTAAGATCCCCGCGAACTCGGTTATCTCTTCTTTTGAGATATCGCAATAGCTGAGTTTGTGGCTTTTCGGGGCGATCCACATCTCGAAAGGAAAACGCGGGACAAACGGGCAGAAAGAGATAAAGCTGTTGTTTTGCGCGATGATCCTTTCTTTTTCCTGGATTTCCTGACGGATGATGTCGCAGAATATGCAGCGCTCCTTAAATTCGTAGTAGGCCATGGAACCCGTGATCTCTTCTAAAACGTTTTTAGGGACCATGGGCAGGGCGATCAGCTGTGAATGGTTATGATCTAAGGTCGCGCCTGCGGCTGCGCCGTAGTTCTTGAATATCATGATGTATTTGAACCTCTTGTCCTTCTCTAAGTCCTTGGAGCGCACGACGTACATCTCGAGGATCTTTTCGACTTCGGCCAATTCCAGGTCAGGGACATCTTTGTTATGGTAAGGTGTCTCAACAATGACTTCGTGAGCGCCGATGCCGTTGGACAGGTCAAGCATCCCTATCCCGCGCCTGTCTAATTCGCCTTCGATTTGTAATGCCGGGAACTTATTCGGCACGACGCGCACCTGCCAACCCGGGCCGTTCGGCGGGGTCTTGTCAAAACGGAAGGCGCTGATCTCCGGAGGCGTCATCTGCTCATTGCCGTAACAAAACGGGCAATGGCTCGGGTCATCGTAACGATGGGGCTCGACGGGAAAATCTTCCGGTTTTTTCGGGTCTGTGTCATCAATGATCACCCAGCGTCCGACAATAGGGTCTCTTCTTAATTCAGGCATTAGACATCGGCCTCTCTTAAGTACTTTGCGCTTTCTTCAGGCGAAATAGGGCAGATATAGAATCCCGTGCCCCATTCGAAACCCGCCTGGGTAGAAAGCCGGGGGATGATCTCAATGTGCCAGTGGTAATCGTCCTCGATCGTCGACCAGTACCCTGTCTTCACTTTTTTTCTCCTGAACGGCGAGGTGTGCAGGACAAAATTGTAGGGCGGGTCATCGAGGTTGACTTTAAGCATGTTTAAGACTTTTTTGATCATTCTTGCCAAGTGGAGGCGGCTTTCCACGCTCATGCTTGAGAAATCGCAGCTGTGTTCTTTGGGCAGGATCCACACTTCAAAAGGATAGCGTGAGGCGAATGCCGTGACAGCCACAAAAGAGTCGCTTTCTGCGACGATGCGGTCCTTGCCGTTTATTTCCTGGCGGATAAGGTCGCAGAAGACGCAGCGCTCATGGTAATCATAATATCTTTTTGCGCCAACAAGCTCTTCTTTGACTCTTTTGGGCGTGACAGGCGTTGCGATAAGCTGGGTCCTTGAGTGCCTCACCCTGCCGCCGCCGGAAGACCAGCCGTGATTTTTAAAAACGAGCACATATTTGAATCTGGGGTCATGGGACAGATCCACAAAACGGTCGATCCAACAGGTGATGCCCTTGGCGATTTGCGCATCGTCAAGATCGGCGATATTGGCCACGTGGTGCGGTGTTTCTATGATCATTTCATGGGCGCCGATACCGCCCATGACGTCATAGATCCCCCGGCCATGGCGGTTGATATCCCCTTCGATCCTTAAAAGCGGGGTCTTGGCAGGAACAACGCGTGTGTCCCATCCTGGATGATTCGGCTGACTTCC
>JAGVGA010000029.1 GCA_020057345.1 Candidatus Omnitrophota bacterium
ACTCTGCCATGCTCCTGTCAAAGAACCCTAATGCCGTTCAATTCCAACACATCAAATCACAACGCTTCAGAAAACGGCTTGGAAATTAACAAAGTACTGCTCTATCCTTAAACTTAGTTTAACACGAAAACAGCGACTTGACAACAAAACCCAATAAAAAACTCTTAAGGCAGGATCGGGTAAAAACCGAGCTCTTTTAGAAGTCTGCTATTGGAAAGAATCTCCCGGGTCGGCCCGTTTTCTACGATCTTGCCGTCCTGCAAAAAAAGCAGCCTGTCCGTCAGGCGGGCGATCATATCCAGGTCGTGAGAGGCGATGATCTTTGTGACACGCACCGACTTTAAGATCTCTATCAGCTGCGTGCGGTGCCTGGGGTCGAGATTGCTCGTCGGCTCGTCCAAAACCAGGATTTTAGGGTCCATGGAAAGAACGGTCGCGATCGAGACTCTCTTTTTTTCACCAAAGCTTAAGTGGTGCGAGATCTTCTCTGCGGCTGCCTGCATATCAACGCTCAAAAGAGCCTTATCCACGCGCTTTTCGATCTCTTCTTTTCTTAGATCCATGTGCAGCGGGCCAAAGGCCACGTCGTCAAAGACCGAGGGCATGAAGAGCTGCGCGTCCGGGTCCTGAAAGACCAGGCCGACGGCTTTGCGGATCTGGGCCAGATTCTTGTCCGTCACCTCTTCGCCTAAGATCCTGACAATGCCCCTGCCCCGCAGGATACCGTTTAAGTGCAACAGAAGCGTGGTCTTACCTGCGCCGTTAGACCCGATCAAACCCAAACACTCGCCTTCTTGGACGGAAAATGAGACGCCGTCTAAGGCCAATGTGCCGTCGGGAAAAGAAAAAATCAGATCTTCAACTTCGATAGCGTGTGCCATAAAAAATAGCTGTAAAACAAACGGAAACCAGATATGTCAGGACAGCTCCCAGGAAAAAACGGTCGTTTCTGCCGAACGCAAAACGACCGAGTGTCTTCGTGCGGCCGTCATAGCCGCGGCTGCACATCGACAGATAAACCTGCTCTCCTTTTTCATAAGACCGGATAAAAAGATTTCCCACCATGTTCGCCAGAGTCCTTATTTCAAGCCATTGGTTCTTTGAGATCGCGCGGGACTCGCGCGCCTGGTTCATCTCCATGACCTCATCCATCAGAAGATAAACGTACCGGTAAAGAAAAGAAAATATCATCAGGAATAAGACCGGGCAGCGCAGTTCTTGCAATCCTTTCAGGAGATCCGCAAAATAAGTCGTGGATACAAGGACCGTTACGGAAACCATGGCCAAAACGGATTTTGCCAGGATATAGCCCAGGGCAGCCATCTGACCGGACGGCCGGCGAATGACCAGGGGCAAAGCGACGATAAGGACAAAAGGAAGGACAGAAAGTGCCCTCAAGAGGACAAAACGCCAGGGCACCCGGGAAAAAGCCACACAGGAAAAAACCAGGGCCGCGTAGAAGAAAAACGGGACGGGCGAAGAAGCGGGCGTGAACACGACGAAAAAAACGATACCGATAAAAGCGATGATCTTGGTGCGGGGGTCAAGCCGATGCAGAAAACTTTTCAGGCCGCTGTGCTGATCGAGGAATTTATGGTGCATGCATCCTGTCTGTTAGTTTTTGATCTCAAAGCGCAGCGTCTTCACTATGTTCTCAAAAACGCTTGCACTGGAAGGATAGTCGCTCGCGAGGTTCTTATAGCTAAGAATATAAAGGTCCTGCCTCTTTTTGAAAAAGAGGGCCCTTTCCCGGATAGGGACATCCTTGGCAAACACTTGATAAAGAGGCAGCCTTAAGACAAAGCTCATCTCGATATCAGTCGCAGTGAGGCCGTCGGCCAGCTTGGTGGCGCGCTCGGTGAGCGCTGCGTAGTCCCGGACTCTTTGAATACCTTTGCGATAATCCGCCACCAGCTCCTCAAGTCTCTGGAAACGGCCGCCCTCCGCTTTCTTTGGATAAATGGTCAGGGTCACTGACGGGCCAAACCCTATTTTTTTATCGATCTTGCCAAACATGTGGACCTGGAAATACTTTTCAGTAGACCCGCGCGATTCTCTTAAGGTCCAGTCTTTCGGATACTGAAAACTTATCCCCTCGCCTTGATAGAGAGCATAGGTCAATCTCATAAAAACTCCTTTTGCCAGGATCAGGACCAAAACCGCCGCAACAATTCCAAAAATGATTCTTTTTTTTCTGTTCATCGGTTAATACTCCGGCAGGCCCGCATACGCGAGCCTGATGATCTCTTTGGCCTGGGCTTCACCGAGGGCGATAACCGAGCCCCAGCCGTCTAAATCCACGTCCGTCTCGCTCCCCTTGATCTCGTTCCACACATTCGTGTTGTTCAAAAAACAATTATATTCCTGATCGATGCTGTTGCTGCTGACACGCAAAGGCGCGCCCTGCGTCAGGTCATTGGCCCACCAGGCGTGCGTCCCTTCATGCGCCAAAAGAGAACCCAGGACATTCTGGGACTTTGGAAATTCATCCAGGTTAAAAGTGATCGTGTTGAAGACCGGCACATACCAGGCGAGCGCGCCCTCGACGCCGGAGCCGAACCCGATCTTGGTATCATAAAGGCTGATCTTCTGGGAAATCTCATTGCCGCTGACAGAAGCCTGCAGCGTCTGAAAGGCGGTCGAAGATTTCTGAGCATAGACAGAGCTCTCCGAAGGCGTTGCGGAAAATACGGCTGAAGAAGCAAAAGTATCGCTGCCATAAGCGGCGTCGATCCTGTAAAAGTACGTCTGATCATTTGTGACGCTGAAATCCGTATAGTAAGTCGCGAAAACAGGCCACCCCTGCTGGATCAATTCAAAACCGCCTGATTCGCTGGTTGAGCGATAAATATTGTAGGCGCTCGGACCGCCCGAAGGGATGGACCAGCCCAGATTGACAAACCCATCGTTGCCTATGCCCACCGGCACTTGGGAAAAAGCACTAACCGAACCACCGCCTCCGCCGGAACCGCCACCCGAAGAACCGCCACCGGAACCTCCGCCCGAAGAACCGCCGCCTCCGCCTGAAGAACCTCCACCGCCGCCTCCGCCGCTGGATCCTCCGCCGCCCGAACCGCCAAAACCTCCTCCTGATGGAGTATAGCCCCCTCCTCCGGAAGAGCTGCCGCCATAGCCACCGCCGCCGGAAGAACCGCCCTGCGACGGATAAGTATAGCTGAGGCTCCCGTTGGAGTACATCGCGATAACGATGGGTTTTTGCTGGCTTGCGTCAGGAAAGAT
>JAGVGA010000017.1 GCA_020057345.1 Candidatus Omnitrophota bacterium
AACCTTGCACTTGCCGCACACGCCGTCCCCGCCGCAGCTGGAATTCAAATGTATGTTTGCGGAAATGGCGGCGGCAAGGATCGTCGAGCCGCGATCCACCACGATCATTTTGTCTTCCGGGATAAATCTAACGATGCACTTATCCATATTTTTTAACCGATGTTTTTTAAATAAGAAGGCAGCGAGGAAGCTTCCCGCGGCCCAACCAGGATCTTCCAGCCGGACTTTTCCTCTAATTCCCCGCTCATCATGGCCACGTATCCCGGGATGATCAAATTCTTGTGCTTGACCTTTTCGTCAAGTTTATATTTGACGAGCGCGTCCGCAACAACCTGGGCATTGAACTTCTCAGCGGCCCAGGCGGTCAAGACGGACATCCCCTCTGTGTCCACGCAGATAAGGTGGCTGGGCACACGGCTCGATTCGATCTCGCCTAAGACAGTGTAATAGGTCAGGGAAAAATTCGTGGTCACGAGCACCGGTGAATTTTCCCCAACGGCGCCGACAGGGTAATCATTCGGTTCAACCTGCAGGGGCTTTTGAGGGTCTGTAAAGATATTCTGCCTTAAGGTCAACAGCGGCAGGACATATTCGGGTTTTCTGATCTTCAAAAGCAGGATGCTCGCGTATTTGGCGATAAAGCCGGATGCCAGAACCACGGCTTCTCCGGGAGAAGAGTCCTCCAAAATAGCCATGGTCGGGAACCCCAGGCTGCGATTGTTCTTTTTGATGGCGAGCCTGCGCAGCTGCGTCAGCTGCCAGAGCCTTTCTGCCGCGTGAGATTCAGGGATGTCAAGAACGATATCGCTTTTCCCCTGCTGCAGCAGTTTCTTTGTCTGGGAGGAAAACTCATCTAAGGCCGAGGCCCTGAATGCCAAAGGTGTTTGATAAGTCTGACAAAGCTCTGCGAAACTCTCTAATCTTGAAACATCCTTACAATAAACGAGCGGCTTATCTTTGCCGCAGATCTCAAGCGCGCCTTTTAGAGTTTCCGCTGACTCAGGCATCAAGACAAGGCCTAAGCTTGAATTTTTGATCGCAGACAGACATCTGATAAAATCCTCTTTTTTTCCCGACTTCTCTCTCAAAGCGATGAGGTCGACCTTGATCCGCTGGCCGACCCTTTCAAAATCGAGCAGAGCGATCTCTTTTAAGGCCTTGTCCATATCTTCTGCGCTGACGTCATCCTCAACGATCAAAC
The DNA here is from genome assembly GCA_020057345.1 of Candidatus Omnitrophota bacterium. Lineage (GTDB taxonomy): Bacteria > Omnitrophota > Gorgyraeia > Velamenicoccales > Velamenicoccaceae > JAGVGA01. The sequence goes on from JAGVGA010000017.1 coordinate 1,202, forward strand.
CGATGGCAGTCGGATGATGGAATTTTTCCTCATGGCGGAACAAAACAGTCTCGTTGCCGACCGCGATCTTCTTATCCCCGGCGCCGATCTCGACCAAACGGATCGCCGGCTGAGACGCCTCTTCCAATGTGGCGCGGACTTCAGGAGTCACGAAGGGGCATTTATCGACCGGAACGGCCTTTTTTGCCAGCTGCATCGCAAAAGCAAGGCATGTCTGAAAACCGCACTTTTTGCAGTTCGTCCTCGGAAGAAGCTTATAAATATCTAATCCTGAGAGCGCCATAGGGATTCTGCCTTTTGTTTGACCTGGTTATAGATTTTAGCTATCGGCTTATTCGTTTTTTTGGCAAGTATTTTGCAATCTTCGTATTCCGGCATGAAATCCCGGCTGCCGTCCAAGCCTTCTATGCGCTTGACGCGCACCTTCATCCCTAGGCAAAAAAGGGTCGAAAGCGCGCGCTTAAGCTTAAGCCTGCGGGCGGGGTAATACCTCACCCCTAAACTCGTTGTTTCGGCAAGAATGAGAGCTGTTATCTTACCCAAATCTTCCTCTTTTGACAATACTGTTAATAAAAAACCAGGCCTGGTCTTTTTCATGACGACATCCCGCAAAAAAACATCAAGGGCCCCCGCGTCAAAAAGCTTATCGAACACATATTCAAAAAACTGCGGATTCATGTCATCGATGTTTGTTTCAATGACAAGGACACCGTCTGTATCCAGCGAATCGTCTTTAATTATGACCGCCCGAAGGACATTAGAAAAATCAGGCGGGTTCACCCGGCCTGCGCCGTACCCGGATCGGCCTGCGACAAAAGGGCCGCTGAAACCCGAGCCCTGCTGAACTCCTAAGGCCGCCAAAATCGCCATGCCGGTAGGCGTCACATTCTCAAAAACGCGGCCCGTAAAATATACTTCTTTTTCTTTTAAGAGCTCCCAGGTCGCCGGCGCCAACTGATTGTTCAGCGGGAGCGCGCCGTAGGAAACCTTCGAAATGCCGAGCGAATTAAGGAGGATGCACGCTGACGCAATATCTATGATCGAATCGATGTCGCCGAGCTGCTCGAAACGGATGTCTTCATGTTGATGGCCATGCACGCATGCCTCTGCGTGAGCCAGCGTTTCATAAATTTTTAAAATGTTGTCCCGTACGCCCGAAGAGAGCGCGCTCGCCTTGATAAGCTTCTTTATCTGAGCGTAAGAATAATTCTTTTTTAGAGCAAGATCGACGTCGAATTTCACCGCCTTGGCGTGGCCGCGCCGGACCGAGGACTTTTTTAGGGAATATCCGATGACGTTTATTTTCCGAAGTTCCCGTTTCAGGCGACTGAGGTCAGCGCCCAGATCGAGCAAGCTGGCCACGATCATATCACCGCTCAAGCCGCCGACAAGGTCAAAATATAAAGACTTCATATTTTTTCTTTTTTTTGAACGATGAGGCCGGCAAAATATCCCGCGCCGAAGCCATTATCGATATTCACCACCGCGATCCCGGGAGAGCAGCTGTTAAGCATGGTCAAAAGCGCGGACAACCCTTCAAAGCTCGAACCGTAGCCGCAGCTCGTCGGCACGGCAACCACCGGACAACTCACCAGGCCGCTCACCAAGCTCGCCAATGCCCCCTCCATGCCGGCGACAACCACGATGACGGATGCCTTTTTTAAAAGTTCTTTGCGGTCCATCACCCTGTGGACCCCTGCGACACCGACATCGTAAAGTTTGACGACGCGGGACCCCATCAATTCCAGCGTTATGGCCGCTTCCTGGGCTACCGGGATATCGCTCGTGCCGGCAGTAACGATCAATACTTCCGAACTCGAAATACGCCTCCCGGGAGCGGGCTTGAACGCGACCCTGGCCCTGGGATCATACTTCAATCCCTTGATCTTTTTTTTAAGAATCGGGTAAAAAGATGGTTTTAGGCGGGTGAGTAAGAGGGGCGCGTTTTTATCTTTTAAAAGGGCGGCCGCGATGCGGCAAATCTCCTCTTTTGTCTTGTTCTGGCAAAAAATGACTTCCGGAAAACCTCTCCGCTTTTGCCTGTCCGTATCCACGCAGGCAAAACCAAGGTCGACGTATTTTTTTGACTTCATAACCGGACGATGAAATAGAGCAGGAAAAAAATGACTGCGAGGGAGACCAGATAAAAGTCGTGATGATAAATATAATCAACGATCTTCTCGACAACGGTGCCTTCGATGGAGACGAGCGCCTGGTTGGGCTTGATCTTGGCCCTGGCCTGCTCCAACTGTTCCTTCTTGAATCGCAGGTACAATCCGCCCACCTTATAGGCGGGAATGACCCCACTCTCGGCCAAATCAACAACATCTTTTTCTGTAATATTGAAATAATTCGCGACGTCCCTGATCGTCAGAAGCTTCGATGTCATCGGATCAACTTATCTTTCCGGCCGAGACCCACTCGTCGACCCTTTTGCGTTCGAATTTCCAGGCATTGCCTTCTTTAAACGCCGGAATTTTCCCTGCAGAGGCCCAATCCAAGACCGTGTTCAAATCCACCTCAAGATATCTGGCCAGGCCGTCCGGGTCAAACACGTCCCCCAGCATGGAACACTTGCCCTGAAAAATAGCTCCTTCCAAGATATTCAAAATGGGCGTCCTCATATTGCCCTCGAACACGGCGCGGTCGCGAAGAACGACTCTCTTGGATGCGGAGATCTCGCCTTTGACCTTACCCGAAACCAAAATATCGTCTCCTGTGATCGCCGCATCGACGATGGCGCTGTCACCGATCTCAAGAACACCCTTGACTTCCAGCGTCCCCTCGAATCTTCCGTTGATACGAAGGTGCACCGGTTCCTTAAAAGACAGACTCCCCTGCATGGCAGAATCAACGGTGATGACCTTTTCCTCAACCTCTTTCTTCCTGTCCCTGAGCGCCATTTTCCACCCCCTTCTTTAACAGAAGATACTCGAATTTCCTCAAAAATAAGAGGACAACCAGAACCAGAAATGTTACAAAAATAGACGTCTTGATGAATCCGCAGCCTATGCTCAAGCCCAAAGCGGACACGACCCATAAGCTCGACGCTGTTGTCAGGCCTCTGATACCCTGCGGCGACCGGAGGATCGCGCCGGCGCCGAGAAAGCCGATGCCTGTGACAACGCCTGCGGCGATCCTTGTCGGATCGACAGAGGCTTGAGTTTTATATATATCAAAAAAATGTATGGATGTCAACATAATGAGCGTCGATCCGATGCACACAAGGATGTGCGTGCGCAACCCAGCCTCGTGCCTGCGCCATTCCCGCTCCAATCCGATCAAGCCGCTCAATATCACCGCGGCCGTCAACCTGAACATCATCTCGTTATCCGTGATCATAAATCCTCCTTATCCCGTAAGCGGGTCCAGCCGGACTCGCCCTTTGTGTTTCTTTGATCTAAAAAGCCTTGCGGCCAGACTCGCGACCATTACCGCATTGTCCAGGCAATATTCGTGCGGCGCGATGCAAAACCGTATGCCTTCCTTTTGACACGCTGATGCCAGGCGCTGCCTCAAAGTATTGTTGAATGCCACACCGCCGCCGACCGCTAAAGTCTTAGCCTTGGCCGCATGCACCGCGCGGATGGACTTCGCCACCAGATCACGGACAACGGCTTCCTGAAACGAAGCGCAAATATCCGCGATCGTCTCTTTTTTCAATGCTCCGTAGACCTTTTTCAAATCCCGGACCTTATAAAGAACCGCGGTCTTGATGCCGCTGAAACTAAAATCAATACCTGATCCGCAGTCACACTTCAGAACAAAAGCGTCGCTTTGGCCTTGTTTTGCCAACTTTTCGATAACGGGTCCTCCCGGATAAGCCAACCCCAGGATCTTTGCCACCTTATCGAACGCCTCGCCAGCCGCATCGTCGCGCGTAGAACCGATGATCTCTTCGTGCGACAGGCTCTTAACCCGATAGAGGCTCGTGTGGCCGCCGGAAACGACCAACCCGACAAAAGGAAACAAGATCTTTTTCTCGATAAACGAGGCGTACAGGTGGCTGCGCACGTGGTTGACGCCTAAGATCGGCACGCCCCAGGCCAATGCAAGCGCCCTGGCGAAAGAAATACCGACCAACAAAGAACCGATGAGGCCGGGCCCCTGCGTCACGCCGATAAGGCCGATATCTTTCGGTGCAACCCTCGCCTCTTTTAAGGCCGCGTCCACTACCGACACGATCACTTCCAAGTGAGCCCGGGAAGCGATCTCCGGAATCACTCCGCCGTACGGCGCATGCAGGGAAAGGCTCGAGGAAACGATATTCGAAAGAACACGATCGCAGCCGCAAAGAACGGACGCGCAAGTCTCATCACAGGAAGTTTCTATACCTAGAACAACCATTGCTCAATGTCATTGTTGTCCAAATTAGTGTCATTGCGAGTCCGCCATTGCCTCAGTGGCGGACGAAGCAATCCTGATTTTAAGATTGCCTGCCTACCGCAGGCAGGCTTCGTCGCTAGCGCTCCTCGCAAAAACACAGATACGTGCGAGGCTCCTTCCCAATGACACAGGCATGATTGATCTCTCTACAACGCAGTGTCGTTGAGAAGGACGCGTTGATTTGGAGACGAGTGGCTTAATGTCTATTCGGATTCTATGATCTCCGAGAGATTGACAAACTTATACCCCAGGGCGCGAAGCCGTGGGATCATCTCGTTTAAAACGGCGATCGTATCCGGCCTGTCGTGCCCAATGCCGACGGCCACGCCGTTCTTTTTGGCTTTATCGGCCAGCTTCATCATCTGGGAACGGATATAATTCGGATCGGGTTCATTATCGATAAAAACATCCCTCTGGGTAAATCCTATGCCGGCCTTCCTGGATAAAACGCGGCAGACAGTCCTGGATGTCACAAAACTATCAAGAAAAAACAAGTGCTTGGCTTTCAAATAGTCAAAAACGATCCGCATGAGGCGAGTGTCTTCTGTCGCTTTTGACCCCATATGGTTGCTCATGCCCTTGGCATAAGGAACCGTCCGGAAAGCAGCCTCCAGGCGCTTGATGATCGCAGCTTTATCCATGCTCGTCAGGAGCGTATTCTCCTCAAGGCCGTATTTCTCCTTCTCTTGCGGCTCCATAGGCATGTGGACGATCACGTCTTTTTGGTGCTGCGCAGCCAACTGGGCAATGGCAATCGAATAGGCCCGAAAGGGCAGGACGGACATCGTAACGTGAAAATCGTTGTCCGTGACAAACGCTTTATGTTTGACGTTATAACCCCAGTCATCCAGGACAAGAGCGATCTTCCCGGCCACGGCTACAGGCGAGGGTTTAATCACAGGCGCTAGTTCCTTTTCAACGGGTTTTTTAGGCGTAGGCGCACCCCTTGGCTGTTTGACAGCGACCTTAGGTCCTCCGGGCTTTTGGCGCAGAAAATGGATAAGAAAAGCCGACTGGATAAGAATGATAACAGACAGGACAAAAATGACCGAATTCTTAAAATCATTCATGAGATTATGGCTTCTCCGACGATACTGATATCATATTTTTGTAAACTTTGATGCTCTTTAAAAGATCGACCGCGCGTGCCAACTGGGAATCTGAAAAGTAGAGGTCGCTCAGCGCTTTTTGTTCGTCGGTCTTCGGCTTTTGTTCCTGCTCCATGCCTTCGAATATCTGGCCTAAGTCCTTTTGCGTATCTTTAGCGGGCTCTTTGGGCCGGGCAACCTCTTCTTGGTCAACCGTGATATCCGGAGAGATGCCGATGTTATGGATCGTCCGTCCGCTGGGCGTAAAATATTTGCTCGTTGTAAGCTTCAACGCCGACCCATCCGCCAGAGGAAGGACGGTTTGGACAGATCCCTTACCAAATGTCTTTGCGCCAAGCAGAACCGCGCGCTTGTGGTCTTGGAATGCTCCGGCCATGATCTCGCTTCCGGAGGCGCTGCCTCCATTGACAAGCAGGATAATCGGCAGATCTGTCTGCGGCTTGCCGTACGATGCCCTGAATTCAGCATTTTGCTTTAGGTCTCTTCCTTTGATTGAAACAACAAGCAATCCTTTAGCCAAAAATCTTTCGCTCACCTGGACCGCCTTATCCAAGAGGCCGCCTGGATTATTCCTTAAATCAATAACCAGGCTGTCCATCCCTTTGGCCCGAAGCTCGCCAAGTGCCTTGTCCAGCTCCTGAGGAGTATCTTCCCTGAACTCGACCAGCTTCAAATAGCCGATATGATCCTCCAGGATCCTGGCTTCCTTGATGTCTTTAACGTCGATCATCGCCCTCTTAATCTTGAAAGAATGGAGCTTACCTTCTTTCTCCCTCAAGACGACGATCGCCACCTCTGTGCCAGGCTTGCCGCGAAGCCTTTTCACCGCATCGCTCAAGGTGAAATTCTTGACGACGACGTTGTCGATCTTGACGATCCGGTCATTCGTCTGCATCCCCGCATCCCATGCCGGCGTGCCTTCAATAGGGGTGATGACGGTAATGAGATTGTCCTTCATGGTTATCTCAACGCCGATGCCGCCGAACTTTCCCTCCGTATCTACCTTCAATTCTTCATACTCTTCAGGAGTCATGAACTGGCTGTGTGGATCAAGGCCGCTCAGCATCCCGGTGAGAGCTCCGTAAATAAGATCCTTGGGCTTCGCATCGTCTACGTACTGAGACTGAATCGTGGCCAGCGCATCGGCAAAAAGCTCAAGTTCCTTATACGTCTCCGTCTTCTTGGAATGGTCGATCGCAGAAAGGGCCCAGGCCGCGACATTAAACAGGAAAAAACCCATCGAAATAAGTACAAAAGCCCTAAAAAAGAATTTCCTCATTGTTTTAACCTTTCCGTGAGCAGGTCGCGGGCGACTTTCGGATTAGCTTTACCTCCAGACATTCTCATCACCTGCCCCACCAAAAACATGAGCGCATTTTCCTTGCCTGCCAGATAATCTTCCACACTTTTTTTGTTACCTGCAATCACCGACTCAATAACATCTTTAAGCTCATCGGCGCCAGAAATCTGGCCAAGATTCTTTTCCTGAATGATGTCTTTGGCCGCCTTGCCAGTCTTGAGCATCTCGTCCAAGACGCTCTTAGCGACAAGATTGCTGACAGCGCCGCCTCTCACAAAAGCATTCAGCTCAACAAGCCTTGCCGGAGAAAGCTGCAGCGCCTCAAAAGACTCATGGATGTTCGCATGGGAAAGGACAGGGCCGATCAGCCAATTCGCGATATTCTTTGAATCATTGTCGATCCTCAGGCATTCTTCAAAAAAATCTGCAATTTTTTTATCGGCGATCAGTACGTCCGCCGATTTTTCTGGGATTTCCAGTTGAGACACGAATCTCTTGCGGCGCTCTTTGGGCAACTCAGGCAGCTGCTTGCGGATCTCGTCGATTTCTTCAAGGGTGAAAGAAAACAGCGGCAGATCCGGTTCCGGGAAATACCGGTAATCATGCGCTTCTTCTTTAGACCGCATGGAAAACGTCTCCTGCTTCTTTTCGTCCCACAGCCGCGTCTCCTGAACGATCGAGAGAGAGGCCTCAAGACACTTCGTCTGTCTCTTAATCTCAAACTCAAGGCCGGCCTTGACCGCTTTGAATGAATTCATATTCTTGAGCTCTGTCTTGACGCCGAGCTTCTTTTCTCCGGCCGGCCGCAGCGAAATATTCGCATCGCAGCGCAAGCTCCCTTTTTCCATGTCGCAATCGGAAATATCAAGATACTTCAGCGTAAGCTTCAGATCGCTTAAGTACGCGTAAGCCTCCTGCGGCGAATTCAAATCAGGCTCGCTGACGATCTCTAGCAACGGCGTACCCGCGCGGTTAAAATCAACAAAGCTGTAAGGGGCATGCTCGGCGTGGATCAATTTGCCCGCGTCCTCTTCCAAGTGGATCCTCTTGATTGCGATGCGTTTTTTAGAACCGGCTGTCTCGATGTCAAGATAGCCGTTCTCCGATAAAGGCTCGTCATATTGGGAAATCTGAAAATTCTTGGGCAGGTCCGGATAATAATAATGCTTTCTGTCAAATTTGATGAAATTGCGGATCGCGCAATTAAAGGCAAGCGCAACTTTGACCGAACTCTTCAAGGCATTTGCGTTCAAAACCGGCAAAGAGCCGGGCAAGCCAAGGCATACCGGGCAGATATTCGTGTTTTCCCTTGACCCGAACACGTTTGCGCAGCCGCAAAAAGCCTTTGTCTTGGTATTCAGCTGAACGTGGACTTCCAGGCCTATGACTGTTTCATATTTCATCACTTCGCTCTAAGTTTAAAGTGTTTAAGTGTAAAGTTTATAAGGTTTCATATACACTTACAAACTTACGCACTTACACACTTAACACTAATTAAAGCTTCGGTTTCATCTTATGCCACTGGGTGTTCTGCTCATAATGATACGCCAGGCAATAAATATCCTCTTCGCCAAAGGGCTTTCCTAAGACCTGCAAGCCGATGGGCAGGCCGTTTTTTGTCAGACCGCACGGCAACGATAATGCAGGCAGGCCCGCCAGGTTCACGGAGATCGTGTAGATGTCCGACAGATACATGCTCAAAGGATCATCCGTCCTCTCGCCGATCTTAAAAGCGGGCGTCGGAGACGTAGGCGTCAGGATAAGGTCGCACTCCCTAAAAACTTTGTCAAAATCCTCTTTGATCAACGTCCTCACCTTTAAAGCGCGGGAATAATAGGCATCGTAATAGCCACTGGAAAGGACATACGTGCCTAAAATGATCCTGCGCTTGGCCTCTGCTCCAAAACCTTTGCCGCGCGTCTCTTTGTACATCGAGACCAATTCCGGGCCGGCCTCCTTGGCCTTCTCGTGCACGCGCAAACCATACTGCACCCCGTCAAAGCGCGCCAGATTCGACGACGCCTCGGCGGTCGCGATGATGTAGTAGACGGCTACCGCATACTCCGTATGAGGCAGACTCACCTCTTTAAATTCCGCTCCCAAAGACTTCAATTTCGAGATCGCCTCACGGATCGCCTGCTCGACTTCCGGGTCCATGCCCTTGATAAAATATTCCTTTGGAATACCGATTCGCATGCCCTTGATATCTTTCTCCAGTGATCTCAGGTAATCCGGCACAGGAATATTGACAGACGTCGCATCCCTGTCATCATATCCCGCGATCGCGTTAAGTAAAAGCGCATTGTCCCTGACGTCCTTTGTCAAAGGGCCGATCTGGTCTAAGCTTGATGCAAAAGCGATCAGGCCATAGCGCGACACCCGGCCATACGTGGGTTTCATGCCGACCACACCGCACAACGAAGCGGGCTGGCGTATAGAGCCGCCTGTGTCCGACCCTAAGGCCCATATCGACTCATCCGCTGCAACGCTTGCCGCAGAGCCGCCGCTTGAGCCGCCAGGCACACAGTCCAGATTCCAGGGGTTGCGCGTCGGATAAAAACAGGAGGTCTCGCAGGAAGAACCGAATGCAAACTCATCCATGTTCGTCTTACCCAATATAACAGCGCCGTTCTCTTTCAGTTTTTTGACAACGGTCGCGTCATAAGGGGCGATGAAACCGCCAAGCACCCGGGAAGAGCATTCAGTCAGGTCTCCGTCACTGCAGATATTGTCTTTCAACGCCACAGGGAGGCCGCCTAAAACGCAACCCTGCGACTCAAAGTTTGCCGCATCCTTAAAATCAGGAGGCCGAGCAAATGCCTTTACCTTTGGCTCCACCTCATCGAATCGTTTTTTTAGATCAGCGACGATCTGGCCGCTGTCCGCCTTCTTGGATCTCAGCGACTCGATAAGCTCGTGTCCGGTCAAAAAATTCAGCTTCATTCGATAACCTTGGGGACTTTGAAGAAATTCCCTTCCCTGGAAGGCGCTCCCTTTAAAATCTTCTCGGAAGACAAAGAAGGCCTCACCACATCCGGCCTGTACACATTTTTTAAGTCCAGAACATGGGCCGTGGCATTGGTCTTGGAAATATCGACTTTCTTCAGCTGGTCGATATATTCCAGGATGCCCTCCAGCTGGCCCTGGAAATGAGCGACTTCTTCTTCAGTGAGCCCGATGCGCGCAAGATTTGCGATATACCTGACTTCTTCCCTTGAAATGGCCATAGCCTTCTTTCTTGCTGCCTTTCCTCAATGTATATTGTTATCCTGCAACAAATTACAATCGTTTTACTATATCACCCCACCTTGGAATTGTCAAAAATAAGATTACTCAGGAGGGCAAAATCACTTAGATTAAGCTCTTCGGGCCTTCTAGACATAACATCCTTACATCCGAGCCTGGACAAAAAATCTTTACTGACGATCTTTGACAAAGAGCTCAGGAGCGTCTTTCTGCGCTGACCGAACGAAGCACGCACGATCTGAAAAAACAATGATTCCGATCTCAAGCCCAGGCGAGCTCTCGGATCCTTAAAAGGTTTCAGCCGCACAAAAGCAGACTCGACTTTAGGCACAGGCCAAAATGAGCCCTTTTTTATTAAAAAAAGGATCTTGGGCGATGTGAAATAATTCACAAAACACGAAAATGAACCGTAAGCCTCCTGCCCGGCAGCTGCGGTCATCCGCTGGGCCACTTCTTTTTGAACGGTGATGAATATATCACTGACGAGATCTCTGCTCTTAAAAAGACGCTCGATGATGGGCGCGGTGATGTAATACGGCAGGTTCGCAATGACCTTGAATGACTTGATCCTCTTCTTTTTGGCGAATCTTTTAAGATCAAACTTCAGGATATCCTCTCCCACGATGATCAGATTTTTGCGATCCTTTGCCTTTTCGGCCAACTCCTGCAAAAGGCCCCTGTCCACTTCCACGGCAACGACTTTTCCTGCTTTCTTGGCCAATAAGAAAGTAAGGGCCCCATGCCCGGCGCCGATCTCCAAAACAATATCTTTTTTTGAAACGCGGGCGCTGTTGAAAATCTTTTTTATAATGTTCGGATCGATCAAAAAGTTCTGGCCGAGACGCTTAATTGGCTTGAGCGCTTTATTCATCGCAAGACGTTCTCGGAAAGCGAACAAGCGAGGTTGATCGCCTCAAGCATCGGGCGGTGATCAGCCCTGCCTTTACCGGCGATCGCGTAAGCGGTACCGTGGGCTGGTGAAGTGCGGACAAAAGGCAGGCCCGCGGTCAGTTGGACACCGTCCCAAAAAGAATGGAGCTTAAAAGGAATGAGACCCTGATCGTGATACAAAGCCATAACCATATCAAACTTCTCCGAAAAAAATCTGCGAAAAACTGCATCCGGAGCTATGGGCCCGACAAAGGTCCCCTTGTTTTTCCTGTTGAGCTCGCTGATCGCAGGCGCGACGATCCTTATTTCCTCGCGACCGAAAAGGCCGGATTCGCCCGCGTGAGGGTTCAGGCCGCTCACAAGGATCCGCGGGTCCTTTATTTTAAAACTTTCCTTCAAAAGCTTTAGAACGTTTCTTCCGCACGCAACGATCCTTTCTTTAGACAAAGAGGCGATCGCTCTTTTTAAGGCCAGATGCCTGGTCACGAGGACGACCTTTATCTTCTTTGAAACAAAAACCATCTCCATATTTTTGACGCCTACGCAATCGCCCAAAAACTCGGTATGCCCGGGCCAGGGAAACCCCGCGGCAGCGATATGCTCTTTGGATATGGGCGCGGTGACAAGCGCCGAACCAAATCCTCTTTTTAAAAGCGCAGCCGCGACCCGCAGGTAATCATAGCTTGCGACAGACGTCTCCCCAGTCGGATGGCCCGGCCTGAAACCTTTTGGCGTTATGTTTTTTAGATCGATCAATGAGACATTCTCATCTGATTTAAAACCGTACCGTGACAAAACATAAGAATCACCACAAACAAAAAAAGCCGCTCTTTGTGTGCGGCCTGCTTTTTTTAAAGCTTTTGCGGTGATCTCTGGGCCTATGCCTGCAGGATCACCCATGGTAACCACGATCGGAATGCAGCTCTTCATTCTCTTAACGAAATATACGCCTTGTCTTTTAAGCTTTCGATCCATTCCCTCATGCGGTCTTGCATTTTTTCAGCCTCAAGGCGCAATGCGATCTGATTTTTTACCTTATCGATAGATCCTGTTGATGCGGCCGCTCTTTCTTTGACCACAAAAATGTAATACCCGCCCTCCACCGCTACCGGCCGGGAGCACTGGCCCACGCCCAGGCCAAAGATGAAATCCTCAAGCTCTTTTTTGAGCTGGCCGCGCCCCACGCTCCCAAGGCTCGATTTCTTGGAATAGGCCCTGCCGACTTCGGCAAAATCCTTTCCCTGCGACAACTCAGCCAAGGCCTTACTTAAGTCCTCTTTCGTCGTCACAAAAATCGAATCGACAACAGCTGTCTCCGGCGTCAGAAAAAAATCCTGATGCTGCCCAAAATAATCCGTGACCTCCTTGGGACTGACATTGACCTTGGATCTCACTTCCCTCTGGACAATGGCATAAATCATAAGCTGGTTACGCAGTTTATCTTTTAGCTCGATCAAATTGACACCTTCGGCCTTCATCGCCTCCTGGAACGCGACCTCGCTGCCGGCCTTTTCTTTAACGTCTTTGATGCGGTCATCGATCAGGCGCTCATCGATCTTGAGACCTGACTGTCTGGCTTCCTGAAGGATGAGCCTATCTTCGATCAAGCGATCCAGAAGCGCTTTTTTTATCTCCTCCGGTTTTTTTCCGTAAACTGAAAGGTCCTCTTCCATCGCCGCGAGTTTGGCGAAAACATTCAGCTCCTCCTCGGTGATAACATCGCTGTTGACGATGGCAATAATCTTATCAATCTTCTCGGCGCGCGCCGGATGTGAAAAATTAAGCATTAGCCAGACGCTCATAAACAATGATCTCAATATCTTTTTTTCCATAAACTCCCGTTAGTTGTTGGTAACGCGGCCGAGCGACCCGACCGCTTCACGCAGCAGGCGGCAATACAGATCAAAACCGATGGCTGTTATATGGCCGTGCTGCTGCATGCCCAAAAGATTGCCGGCCCCGCGGATCTCTAAGTCCTCCATCGCTATCTTATAGCCGGAACCAAGCTCGCTGTACTCGCGGATCGCCTCCAGGCGCTTTTGTGCCTCAGGCGTCAGAGGTTTGCCGGTCCTTACCACAAAATAAGCGTAGGCCTTCTTTGTAAAACGTCCCACGCGGCCGCGCATCTGATGAAGGTCGGCAAGGCCGTAGCAATCCGCGTTATTGATGATGATCGTGTTCGCGTTCGGCACATCGATCCCGGATTCGATGATCGTCGTCGATACGAGCACGTCGATGCGATTATTTAAAAAATCAACCATGATCTTTTCCAACACCCTGGAAGGCATCTGGCCGTGAGCATATTCCACCCGGCATGACTCCGGCGACAGACTCTTCACTTCGTCTCTAATCTTCTGAATATCTTCGACCCGGTTATGGACAAAAAAAACCTGCCCCCTCCTTCGGACCTCGCGCTCGATCGCCTGCTTCAAAAGTGCCTTGTCGTAGGTGACCACGTGAGTTTCAATGGCCATCCTGTTGGCCGGAGGCGTATTGATAACAGAGATATCCTTAGCCCCCATGAGCGACATATAGAGCGTGCGCGGGATAGGCGTGGCTGTCAAAGTCAGCACATCCACTAAGGCGCGCATCTCTTTCAATCTTTCCTTGGCCTTGACCCCGAAACGCTGCTCCTCATCAATGATCACCAGGCCCAATTCCTTAAAATCGATGTCGGATGAAAGCAGGCGATGGGTGCCGATGACGATATCGACCCTTCCGGCCGCCACCTCAGCGATGATCTTTTTCTGTTCTGCAATCGTCTTAAAACGGCTGAGCATCTCCACCCGCACGGGAAAATCTGTAAGTCTTTTTTTAAAATTCTGATAATGCTGCTCAGCCAGGATCGTGGTCGGGACAAGAAAAGCGACCTGCTTGTTGTCCATGACGGACTTGAACGCCGCTCGCATGGCGACTTCTGTCTTTCCGTAACCCACGTCCCCGCATAAAAGCCTATCCATCGGAAAAGCAGCCTGCATATCCGTTTTTGTCGCGGCGACCGCCTTTATCTGATCTTCAGTCTCCTGATAAAGAAAGGTCTTTTCAAAATCAGCCTGCCACGGCGCGTCTTTAGAGAATGCATGCCCGCCCATGGCCTTGCGCATGGCCTGAAGTTTTAAAAGATCCAGGGCAACTTTGATCGTGGCCTTTTGCGCGCGCATCTTCATGCGGCGCCACTCTCCGGAACCTAAGCGATGGACCTTCGGCAACCGACGGCTGCCCAGCGTGGCATATTTCTGGACCAGATGCATCTGATCCACAGGAACAAAAAGCTTGTCCTGCCCGCTGTACCTGATGACCATATGCTCTTTGACGCCGTCAGGCCGCTCCAATTTCTGGAATCCGGCGAAGATGCCTATACCGTGCTGCTGGTGCACCACATAATCGCCCTTCCTGATATCGACAAAGGTGCTGATGGGCAACTCTTCGGTGATATCCGAATGCGCAGGAGGACGGTGGACCTTCTTGGGCAGGAGAATGACGATCTTGTGATCCCAGAAAGGCTTGCCGCTTACAAGATCATAACTCTCTATGGCAAGGATCTTCTCGCTGTCCCATTCAAGACGCACGGGATGCTCAAAGGTCGCCGGAAAAATATCTAAAATGCCGCCCCTTCGAGAAAAATCTCCTTCCTCCAGGACTTTTGCCTGAGGACGGTAGCCAAAATCAACAAGCTGCCGAGTGAAAACATCCAGATCAATGCTCTGGCCTTCGAAGAACTTGAAAGATTTAAAGCCCGCTGGAGATCTGCCGGATTTTTCGTCAAGCTGTAAATATCGTTTCTTGACATCGTTCATAAATATGAATCTCTAACGGGATAAACATTCCTCTATTATTATCACCGGATCTTTTGCATGAGACGGCGGCTTATCAAGACCAGCGGACTTGCGACAAAAACCGTAGAATAGGTTCCGATGACGAAGCCGAACAAAAGGGTCATGGCAAAAGTGTTCAAGACCTCGCCCCCCCATAAGAACATCGCCAAGACAGTCAATAAAGTGACGAAAGACGTCAGCATCGTCCTTGATAAAATCTGGTTCATGGCAATATTCATGATCTCCGTCAGGCCGATCTTCTGGCGCTGCGTGCGCATCATCTCCCTGATGCGGTCAAAGATGACGATCGTATCGTTGATCGAATAACCGCCGATGGTCAAAAGCGCGGTCACGACCAAGAGGTCGATCTGGCGGCCCATGAAAACGACAAAACCGGTCGCAAGCACGACGTCGTGGAAGAGCGCGAGTACACCTCCGGAAGCAAAATCAAAGCTCCTGAACCTGATCGCAACGTAAAAAAGTATCCCCAGCATCGAATAAATGATGGCGAGCCGCGCCTTCTTCTTCAAGTCCTTTCCGACAGTCGGACCGATCTTCTCGATCTTTAAGATATCGTACTTATCGCCGGGAAAGACCTTTTTGAACTCCTCCTGGACCTTATCCGCTGAATCCTGAGAACTGCGGATGATGACATCCGTAGGCGAATCCTTCACCAGTTGGATACTGACGTCGCCCAATCCCGCCGCCTTCATCGAAGACCTCAGCGCATCGATCGCGACAGGCTTTGCAAAGCGATACTCCTGGACCTGGCCGCCGGAAAATTCGACTCCGTAGGCGTTCTTTCCCTTTACATAGAAAGACGTTATGCCGACTATAAGAAGCAGCGTGGAAAAGATATAGGCGAATTTCCTCTTTCCCAAAAAATCAAAGTGGGTCTCGTGTTGAAGAAAACTATGAAACTTAAAGCCCTTGAGGCGGTTCTTGAACAACAGGTAATCAAAAACCACCCGCGTGACAAAGATGGACGTAAACAAACTCGCCAATAAGCCTATGGTCAGGGTAACGGCAAAACCGCGGATCGGGCCCGTGCCGAACTGAAAGAGAAAAAACGCGGCGATCAGGGTCGTGATGTTAGAGTCAAAAATCGCGCTGAACGCCTTGTCATACCCGTTGGCAACGACGGTCCGAATGGGCCTGCCGGCTTTCATCTCCTCCCTCATCCTTTCGTGGATAAGGACATTTGCATCAACCGCCATACCTATGGTCAAAAGAATGCCCGCAATACCCGGCAAAGTCAGCGTTCCGTGAAACATTCCCATGCCGCCCAGAATGATCAGGACGTTCAAGATCAGCGCGAAGTTTGCGATCAACCCTGAAAAACCGTAATAAAAGAGCATGAAGAGAAAAACGAAAGAACAGCCGATCGCGCTCGCCTGGGGCGACGCCACGGCGGACCAGATCGTCTCTGCGCTCACGACGCACCGCGCGCCGCTGCGCAACGGCGC
>JAGVGA010000041.1 GCA_020057345.1 Candidatus Omnitrophota bacterium
AAAAACCCGAGCGAGAGCTTTCCTCGCAGGGGAAAGCCGAGCCTGCCTGCCGGCAGGCAGGCGGTCCTGCGGGGAAGCAAGACGAACCACCTGGAATATGCGAAAGACCTTCGGCGTGAATAAATCGACCTAAAGCTAAGAAAATATCAGATACAAGCTTGAGTGGAATTTATTCGAGGTAAGACAGAAGATCGGATTTTGAGGCGAGGACAAACTTGATGTACATGCCGGACAGAAACCTTAGATCCGATTCGGCGATGACATCTTCGGGATTGGTCGTTGCGACCACGAGCATATTATCCTGTATATTGATGGGAAAAACACAGTACTTCTTTAAGGCATCCAGCGGAACCTTGGCAATCGCCTCGGGGTTGATCTCATAATTCGCCAGCTTCACGTAGGGGATATCGTACTGTTTGGCAAGGCCTTCAATAAGGTCCGCCTCAGCCACGTACCCTTTGTCAATAAGGATCTCCCCGAGGGATTTCTCGGAATTCTTCTGTTCGTCGATAGACGTCTGCAGCTGCTCAAAAGAGATCAGGCCTTTATCGATCAGGATCTCGCCGAGCTTTGATCCGTACTGGCGCGCCAGGGCCGCATCAAGCCTCTCCTTTGTGGTAAAACCAAGATCCACAATGATCTCGCCCAAAAGTTTTCTCTCTTTCTTCTGAGCGGCCAGGGCCTCTAAGAGCTGCTGCTCGGTGACGATACCGCTTTCTATCAGCAACTCCCCTAATTTTCTCGGAACTCTCGACATTCAGGTCCTTGTTTTATTATTCGACCGACAAAACACGCTCGACTTCTTCCTGTGTCGTCAAGCCCTGGGCGATCAGGGGCTCGATGGATTTTGCAAAAGGCACCATGCCGTGCTCGATAGCCGCAGTCTTCAATTCATCCGCGGACGCCTTTTTCAAAATAAGCTGCCTCATTATATCACTGATCCTCAGGATTTCAAATAGACCGATGCGCTTTTTATAGCCGGCATTATTGCACTGCGCGCAGCCTTTGCCCTTGCAGATCTTACAGACCAGGCGCAGGAGCCTCTGAGAAACAACGCCTGAAAGAGCTGTGGAAATAAAAAACGGTTCAACGCCCATGTCCAGAAGCCGCACGATCGTATTGATCGTGTCGCGCGCGTGGAGCGTCGAGAAGACCAGCGCGCCGGCCAGGGCCGCCTGCAGGGCGGTGCGCACGGTCTCCGCATCCCTGATCTCGCCGACAGCGATGATATTCGGGTCCTGCCTCATGATCGCGCGCAAGCCCGTCACAAAGGTCATGCCAAACTCATGGTCTACCTGGATCTGATTGACCCCCATGAACTTGACTTCCACCGGGTCCTCGATGGTACAGATATTTTTATCCCTGTTGTAAATATGCTGCAAAGTGGAATAAAGCGTCGTCGTCTTGCCGGAACCCGTCGGGCCGGAGATCACGACAAAACCCTCAGGCTTATATATCAAAGAATCGAAAATCTGCAGGACATCCTTGTTCATGCCCAGGTCCGACAAGTTCATGCAATATTTATTGCGGTCCATCATGCGCATGACGATCTTCTCGCCTAAAATCGTAGGCATAGTCGCCACACGAACGTCAAACTCGGATCCTTCCTGCATAAACGTGAAGCGGCCGTCCTGCTCGTAGCGCTTCTTGGTCGTGTCCATATTGGCCATGACCTTGATCGCGTTGACCACGTGGCCAAGCTTTGTCTTCTCTTCCGGCAGGCGCTCAATATCTCTCAAGATCCCATCAACCCTGAACCGGATAACGATCTCTTCTTTACCGGCGTCCGAATAAGGCTCCCAGTGAATATCCGTGGCCCGCTCTTTAATGGCACGGCGGATAAAACCGTAAATAAGGTCTGAAGATTCCTGCCTGACTTCTGCTCTGCGTTCCATCCGTTAATCTCCTTGGTTTAGGTATCTCATTTTATAAAGAAAATAGCCTCTCAAGTCAAGTCAAACTTGAAGAAAAGGAAAAAATCTTAAAACAAGGCGCAAAAGCAGATTTGCATAAATACCGCAAATGATATCATCCGCCATGATCCCAAGGCCGCCTTCCAACCTCTCTAAGCGCCTGGCCGGAAAAGGCTTTAGACAATCGAAAAAACGAAAAGAGAGAAAACCGAGCGCAAGCGTCCAGACGGTGACCGGGACCATGAAAAAAACAAGATAGATGCTCGCCGCTTCATCAATGACGACCTGGCGCGGGTCCTTTTTTCCGAATAACTGCTCAGCCGGGCCCGCAGTCAAAAACCCAAGAACAAAAAGGAGAAAATAAACAAGGAAGTTCGCAACGGGCTGTTCGTAGAGAGACAGAAAAAGCAAAAGGCTGACAAAGCTTGCAACAGTCCCCGGAGCAAAACGGACTTCTCCGGTATAAAAAAAAGTCGAGATCATCTTATTTAAGCCCTGCATCACAAACTCCGCACAAGCTTTCTGTTTTGCCAGATAAAAGAAAGTCCTGAGACGATCGTTAAGGCGACAGTGATGGTCATTAGTAAAAAAATACCGGCCTTAAAGCCGTTCTCCAGCCTCTGGTTCCAAAAAGAAAGATAAGCCACCGATTCATGGATCACCAGAAAAAAAAGGATAAAAAAAACAGTCACCATCTGTGAAATGGTCTTATGCTTGCCTGCGCTCTCGGCGGCCAAAACCGTGCCTTTCTTAATGGCGAAAAATCTTAAGCCTGTGATCGAAAATTCGCGGATAATGATGATAATGACCATCCATGCGGGAATAAGCCCCATTTCGACAAACGCCAGAAGCGCACCTAAGATCAAGACCTTGTCCGCGATCGGGTCCATGATCTTTCCAAAATCAGAGATCTCGTGCCTTTTGCGGGCGATCCGACCATCCAGAAAATCTGTCACGCAGGCCAACAAAAAAATAAAAAAGGCCGTCAGCTTCGCGGCAAACCCGTGCCCAAAAAGAAAACCCATCATAAGAAACGTCAGGATGATCCTTGAGACCGTTAATTTATTGGGGAGATTCATCAAAGCGCCTCTGCGACCAGATCATATTCATAGCTATCCGTGATCCTGCACGGGACAAGTGTCCCGATTTTCAAGATTTTCTTCGAACTCAGATACGCCACGCCGTCGACCTCAGGTCCATCCCGGCGCGTGCGGGCGATAGTTACGCCGCGGACGCTCTTTTTATCCTCATCCACAAGTACCTGGCGTATGCGGCCCAATTCCTTTTTCAGCAATCCCTCGGAGATCTTCTGCTGCAACGACATCAACGCATCATAACGCTCTTGCTTCGTCTTCTCATCCACCTGGCCTTTGAACCGGTAAGCCCTCGTCCCCTCTTCCTGCGAATACATAAAAGCGCCCAGCCGGTCAAATGGATGAGTTGTGATAAAATCCAGCAATTCCCCAAACTCGCTGTCCGACTCAGACGGAAAACCGACGATAAAAGTCGTGCGCAAAGCCATATCGGGGATTTTTTTCCTCAATCGTTGTATCAGACAACTGATCTCTTTTTTTCCCATGCCGCGGCCCATCAGCTTCAAAATCCTGGCGCTTACGTGCTGAAGCGGCAAATCCACATAAGGACAGATCCGCTCCTCTGTTGATATGAGATCAACCAGCTCATCAGACATCCTTAAAGGATGCAGATAGAAAAGCCTGATCCAGGGGATGCTGGTTCTTTTAAGAATTTTTTTAAGAAGGCCGACGAGTGGCGCGCAGCTCCTGGGATCGCGCGTTTTCTTAGCCGACTTGTCCCAACCGAAGAGCGTGATATCCTGTCCGACGATATTCAACTCTTTGACCCCCGACGCATCAAGGCTTTCAGCTTCTCGGAGGATCGAAGAAACACA
This sequence comes from Candidatus Omnitrophota bacterium, assembly GCA_020057345.1. Classification (GTDB taxonomy): domain Bacteria; phylum Omnitrophota; class Gorgyraeia; order Velamenicoccales; family Velamenicoccaceae; genus JAGVGA01. Next base: position 3,823 of record JAGVGA010000041.1, read on the forward strand.
GCGGCTTCTTAAGGCGCCCTTGATCTGCGGGATCGCGCAATAAGTGCAGGCATTATCGCATCCTTCGGCGATCTTCAGATAAGCGAGATGTTTTGCAGTGAGCCGCCGGGCGCGGCCGTCGAAGGTCTTTTTGAAGTCCGCAATGCCGACAAAGGCATCCACTTCTTTGAAGTTTCTCCTAAGCTCTTCGGGATAGCGTTCGGACAAACATCCATGCACGAAGATCTTTTTGATCTTTCCCTTTTTCTTAAGATCGATCAGATCCATGATGACATCAATGGATTCTTCTTTGGCGTCCTTGGTGAACGCGCACGTATTGACCAGGATGGATGAGGCGTTTTGAACCGAACAGATCCTTGCCCCGTGCGCCCGGACATCCGCAAGGATCTTTTCCGAATCAACGGTATTCCTCGAACAGCCAAGGCTGATCACGCCGATCGTATCGCTTTTGCCTATAAAATTGTGCATAAGAAATTCTGGATGAATACTGAAGGTGAGGCGATTATCTGTCAATGGTGAGCCCGGCCCGTGTCAAGACCACGCGCTTAAGCGTCTGGCCGGGGCGGCCGATCTTCTCTAAGAGCCGGCCGTTCAATTCCAGCTGCACACTGCCGGCATCACCGATCCAAAGCTCAATCTTCTCTTTGGCTTCCCACTTCTCGGCAAGGCCTTTGGCAAACATGCCCTGGGACACTATCTTTCCGTCTCTTTTGACCTGAAGATAAGTCTTATCTTTTGATCTGATGACGAGGATGAGTTTTTCTGCGTCTTTGCTGACGGCTGTCCCCGGGATAGTTTTTTCAGCGGGTTTTTTGACCGTGACGATTTTGGGAATTACCGGCTGCGCCGGCTTCGCCGGTTTTTTCACTACAGCCGCTTTGGGCGCCTCTGTCTTTTTGACCAGGGGCGGATGCGCCTTGCGATTTATGATGTATTTTGCGATGCCAAAAACAAAAAGGATTAAAACAACAGCCACGATCACAAGCTTCGGGACGAGGGTCGGCTTTTTGGCTGGATAAACCTTTGGGATCGCAATAGGTTTCTGTATCGGGACGGGCTTCTGGGCCGGCCTCTCTTCTTTGACGATTTTTGCAGGCTTAGGCACACCTGCAGCGTGCGCGCCGGACTGAGCCTCCAAGCGACGGATGATCTCTTGTTTATCCAAACCGAGATATTCGGTGTAAAGTTTCAGGAAGCTTTTTGCATAGAGCGTGCCCAGAGACTTGAAATCGTCGCTCTCCATGTTTTTCAGGATATTAACATGAATCTTCGTGTCTTTGCTCGCGACCTCAAAGCTGATATTCTTGGCGATGCGCGCCTCTCTTAAGATCTCACCTACGGTCTTATTCAGATGCCCCTCAGCCATTCTGCTTCCTCTCCTTCTCCATCTGTTCCTTGATCCACTGTTCACGGTTGACAAGGATATCCCTGGGCTTGCTGCCCTGATAAGGGCCGACCAAGCCTTCCGCCTCCATCATGTCGATCAGGCGCGCGGCCCGCGTGTATCCCAGCCGCAGCCGGCGCTGCAAAATAGAAACAGAGGCCTGACCTGATTCGATGATCAGCTTTGCCGCTGTCTCATACAGTTCATCTTTCTCCAAATGTCCTCCCAGCTGCGCCTGTTCCTGCTGCTTTAAGATCGCCTCGTCATACACGGGCTCCCCTTGCTTCTTGATAAAGTTCAAAATATTTTCGATCTCGCTATTTTTTAAAAAAGAGCTTTGCGCGCGAATCGGCTTCGCCTGGCCGGGCTTCAAAAAGAGGAGATCCCCGCGGCCCAAAAGTTTTTCCGCGCCGTTCATATCCAAGACCGTCCTCGAATCCACCTTGGAGGCGACCTTAAAAGAGATCCTTGCCGGAAAATTCGCCTTGATGACGCCGGTGATGACATCAACCGACGGCCGCTGCGTCGCCAAGACCAGATGGATGCCGACCGCGCGCGACAACTGCGCGAGCCGCGCGATGGCGCTCTCGATCTGATCCTTGGCCACGACCATCAGATCCGCCAATTCGTCGATGATGACGACGATATAGGGCAGTTTCTGTTTTTTCTGGTTATACGCTTCGATATTACGCAGGCCTTCTTTGGCCAAAAGCTGGTAACGCTCGTCCATCTCTGTCGTGACCCAGTGCAGCGCGGTCGCGACTTTTTTCGCATCTGTCACCACCGGACACAACATATGCGGCAGGCCGTTATACTGCGCCAGCTCCACCATCTTTGGGTCCACCATCAAGAATTTCACGTCGCCGGGCGTTGCCTTAAACAGCAAGGAGACGATCAGGCCGTTCACGCAGACGGTCTTGCCTGAACCCGTCGTTCCCGCGATCAAGAGATGAGGCATCTCGCCTAAATCTGCGACAATGGGCGTGCCGGCCGTATCTTTTCCTAAAGCAAATGTCAATTTGGATTCTTCTTTACGGAATTCATCGGACGCGACCACTTCTTTTAAAAACACCATGCTCGTCTGCGTGTTAGGCACCTCAACGCCCACCCTGTTCTTGCCGGGAATGGGAGCGATGATACGGACAGTCGCGGCCTTCATGGTCATGGCAATATCATCCGAAAGACTAACGATCCTCTGAACCTTGACCCCAGGGGCGGGTTCGAGCTCATACCGGGTGATCACAGGCCCCCTCTCGACATCCGCCACGCGCGCACTGATGCCAAAATCATTCAAAGTCTCCTCAAGGATCCTGGCGTTCTCGTGAAGATCGTCTTTAAGCTGACGCGTGGATACCGGCGGAGGAGATTCCAAAAGATCTATGGACGGCAGGACATAATCTTCGTCTGTCGGCTCGAAAACCTGACCCTTGCTTTCCTTAGGAACAGGTTCGACCTTAAGATGCTTGGCGATCTTAATATTGATATTTGCGGGCTCCGGTTTCAATAAGACCTTTTCCAACGGCCGCGCAGGCTTTAAAACTTCCGAGCTTGCGGCTAACTTCGGCTCGCGGACGGGGACGGGTTTTTGCCTGACGCTGGACTTTCTGGATAAAACGGGCAAGACAAGATCCTCAAACCGCTCTTTCAAGCCCTCGAAAAATCTGCTAAAAAAAGGAAAGACCAGGATCTCTCCGATGAGAGGCAAAGAAAGAAGCCCGAGCATCACCAAAATAACATAAGCGCCCGGTCTTCCGAAATAGTGAATAAGGAAATCACCGAAGACGAGGCCGATCGTCCCGCCCCTTTTGAACCTGACCGCCGGATCGCTTACCCAAAACATGGACATAAAAGAACTGAGTGTCACGGACAGGATAAACAACCCCAAGAGCTTGATGATATTGGCGCGGATCGTCTCGCACCTCAAGATCTTCAATCCCCACAGGAACATGAAAAAAGGCAAAAGATACGACGCCCAACCAAAGGCAAAAAAAGAGGCGCCTGAAAGATAGGCGCCAAAAACATTGATCCAGTTTTTTACGGGGTTGTTCGGATGCGACGTATAAAACGCCAGATCCGAAGGATGGTAGGAAATAAAGCTCAAAAAGGTGAGGGCTGTCAGCGCAAAGATGAATATGCCGATGATCTCAAAAACGTGTTCCCGCTTCATCGAAGGATGAGTCCTTACTTCTTCGGCTCAGCCTGTTTCTTGCTCAAATTGACACGGCCAAGCTCGTCGATCTCAATGACTTTGACCATAACCTCATCGCCGACCTTGACGACTTCTTCGACGGTCTTGACATATTTATCCGCAAGCTCGGAAACATGCACCAGGCCTTCCTTGCCCGGCAGGATCTCGACAAATGCGCCGAACTTCATGATACGCGTGACCTTGCCCTTGTAGACTTTGCCGATCTCCGCGTCCTCGGTCAAACCCTTGATCATAGCGATCGCCCGCTGGGAAGCCTCACTGTCCGAAGAGGCGACCAGCACGCTGCCGTCGTCTTCCACGTCAATAGCCACGCCCGTCTCTTCGATAATCCTGCGTATGTTCTTGCCTCCCGGCCCGATGAGGTCACCGATACGCTCCCGATTGATCTTCAGATTGATGATACGCGGCGCATACTCGGAAAGCTCCGGTTTGGGCTTGTCGATGACCGCGGCGATCTTATCAAGGATAAAATTCTTTCCCTGGGTGGCG
>JAGVGA010000001.1 GCA_020057345.1 Candidatus Omnitrophota bacterium
AGTTCCTGCCGGTCACGCCTCAGGCCAAAAAGATGGACCTCGTGATCATCCTTTAAGCCGGTTCTATCGGCCTGAAGTCTTGAGATCGGTTTTTTTGTCGTCAGGTAAACCTCAAGCGCCCGGATGATGCGCCGCTCATCATGCGCATTGATCTTCAAAGCCGCAGCCGGATCGAACCGTTTTAACTTTTCGTAGAGGCTGCTCAACCCCTCTTCTTGTGCCTCTCGCTTCAGTTTTAAGCGGACTTTCTCGTCTTTCGGCCCCCCTTCAAAAATCCCGTAAAGAAGGCTATTCACATACAGCCCAGTGCCGCCGAGAATCACGGGCGTTTTTCGCCCGCGGGTGACCTTTTTTATCGCTGCTCGAGCCAGCTCGCAGAAGCGGGCCGTATTAAATTCTTTGGAAGGGTCGATCACGTCAATGAGACGACAGGAATACTCTGTCCTGATCGCCCTTGGCAGCTTGTCCGTAATAATATCCATGCCTCGATAGATCTGCATGGAATCCGCAGAGATGAGTTCGCTTGGCAGGAGCCGCGCCAACTTTAAACCCAACTCTGTCTTTCCGACAGCCGTCGGTCCGACAATAAAAATAATCGTTCGAGTTAACCTGGGATTGGACACGGATCGCTTCCCTTAAGGGGCTTCCATAGGGAAGACCTTGGCAAAATAGCCCTGAGCATCTAATTTCTTCTTGAGCGCCTCGGCCTCGGCGAGAGATTTCGATCTTCCGACGCGGATGCGGCAGAGCTTTTTCCCAGAAAGCATGCACAGGACCGAATAGACGTCATACCCCTTCCCTTTTAGCTCGCTGATGAATTTCTCCGCATTCGCGTAATTGACGAACGCGCCTACCTGAACCGTATAAAATTCTTCGTTCACAGACAGCCTGCGCGCGTCCTTGGCTTCGAATGAAAGCGGAAATTCCTTCTGGAGCTTATCGAGATACTTCTTTGCCTCTTCTTTATCGCCAAGCTTCAAATTCACCTCAGCTAAGCGGAAATAGAGCGTGGCCAGGCGCTTCTTAGATGGCCCAGATGAAAGAAAGTCATTATAGATCTTTAGGGCTTCTTTATAATTTTCCTGAAGAAACTCCACGTCTCCCAAGCCCATGTAGGCGTCCTCGTAATAGGCCGCGCCCTTGTACTTATCAACGACAACTTTAAAATTCTTTTTGGCCGACAGAAAATCAAAGAGGTTCGCGTAGCTGGCGCCGACCATGTAATTGGCTTCGGCAAGAAGTTCGGAATCCTGCGGATGGTTCTTTATGACCGAAGAGCATTCATCGATGGCCTGGATGTACTTATGCTGCAGGAATAAAGCTTTGGCTTTATTCAAAGGATCTTCGGCCCGGCCTTGAGACACGAAAATAAATAAAAAAACGGCAGTGAACAGGACAAATCGACCCAATCCGCTCTTTCTCATCTTCATCGACCCTCTTTTGCTATCCTCTTCTGAAGATCGAGGAGTTGCGCGTGCCTTTTGATCTTGACCTCTTTTTTCACATCGTCATCCATGAGCGCGGACTTCGTGTTCGGCCGGGGCGAATATTTGAAAAGATAAGCCGAGTCGAACCGGACATCTTTAGCCAGCTCATAGGTTTTTTTAAAATCATCGTCTGTTTCTCCGGGAAACCCAACAATAATATCCGTGCTTAATTTCCCATTATACACAATCGAGCGATATTGGTCTACAATCTCTCTGTATCTTTTTGCCGTATATCCGCGGTTCATGAGCGCAAGGATTCTGTCTGAGCCCGATTGAACAGGAAGGTGCAGGTATCGTTTGATCACCGGCCGCTCGGCCATAAGCCTGAAAAGTCCTTCGGAAATATCCTTGGGGTGAGATGTGATGAACGACAGGACCTTTAATCCGGGTACCTCGCTGACGCTCGCAAGCAATCCGACAAAATCAATAGATGACTTGTAGCTATTCACGTTCTGGCCTAAAAACGTGATGTTCTCGATGCCGCAAGCAACGGCTTTTTTGACCTCCGCCAGGATATCTTGAGCGTCCCTATGGCGCAGCCGGCCCCTAACATAGGGGACAACGCAATAAGAGCAAAAATTATCGCACCCCTCGGAGATAACGACATAGGCGTGCTTTTTGTCCTCATAAAAACCCGTATGATAAATCTCGTCCTTGCGCTTTTCTTCTCCTGTAGCCATGACCTTTTTCTGCCTGCGCAGCGCCTCCTTTAGATAAAGCGCCAGGTTACCGATACTGTTCGGGCCGCAGACGATATCCACAAATGGCGCGCGCTTGAATATCTCTTCCTTATAATTCTGCGCCATGCAGCCGATAACGCCCACGACCTTCTTTTTTTCACCCGGCCTTATTTTTTTCAGTTTTCCCAAGTGGCTCCAGACCCTGTCCTCCGCATGCGCGCGCACCGAGCAGGTATTAAATAGAACCACATCCGCCTCATCAGGCTCATCCGTCCACTGATACCCTTCGACTAAAAGAAGCCCTTTGACGACCTCAGAATCCCTCTCATTCATCTGACAGCC
>JAGVGA010000035.1 GCA_020057345.1 Candidatus Omnitrophota bacterium
ACTATCTGGGAAATTCTTTGGCTGTCGCGCATAACGGGAACCTCGTGAACAGCCAGCAGTTGAAAAAAGAGCTTGAAAAGACAGGGTCTATTTTTCAGACGACGTGCGACAGCGAAGTCATCATCCATCTGATGGCGCGCTCAAAATCCAAAGATGTGGTCGAGCGGCTTGCCAGCGCCGTAAAAAGGATCAAGGGCGCCTATTCGCTTGTTTTTTTGACGGAAGACCAGCTGATCGGTGTCCGGGATCCAAACGGGTTCAGGCCTTTGTGCCTGGGTAAAAAAGACGATGCGTATTGCCTGGCTTCGGAGACGTGCGCCTTTGACCTGATTGAGGCGAAATTCGTCCGCGAGATCGAACCAGGCGAGATCGTCGTCATTACACAGAAAGGCGTGCGTTCCGTGCGGTTTGCGCCCAAGACGAAGGCGAGCGCCTTCTGCATCTTTGAGCATATCTATTTTTCCAGGCCGGACTCCATCGTCTTCGGCGAGACGGTCCATCTGGTCCGCCAGAAGTTAGGCGAGACCTTAGCTCGCGAGCATCCGGTGAAAGCGGACTTTGTCATTCCTATTCCTGATTCCGGGACTTCCGCCGCGTTGGGATACAGCCACGCCTCGGGCATCCCGCTGGAATTGGGCATTATCCGCAATCATTATGTAGGCCGGACCTTTATCCAGCCGCAGCAACATATCCGGGACCTCGGGGTCAAGGTGAAGTTTAATGTATTAAAAGAAGTGGTCCGCGGCAAGCGCGTGATCATCGTCGATGATTCGATCGTGCGCGGTACTACATCCAAGATACGCGTGAAAAATTTCCGGGACGCGGGCGCCAAAGAAGTGCACATGCGCATTTCATGCCCGCCGCACAGATTTCCGTGTTTTTACGGCATCGATTTCCCGAGTTCTGAGGAGCTCATCGCCAACCGTTATTCCGCAAAACAGATCAGGGAGTATCTAGGCGTGGACAGCCTCGGCTATCTGAGTTTGAAAGGGATGCTTGATTCCATGAAATACGCTCAAGAAAAGTATTGCGTGGCGTGTTTTACAGGCGATTATCCGATCCGTTTCGGCGCGGCGGATAAATACAGCCTGGAAAAAAGCTGCAAGTGTTGAACGAGGAGCCTTGATGAGTCTGAATTACAAAAAAGCGGGCGTGGATATCGACAGGGCGAATCTGTTTGTGGACGCGATTAAGCAGATGGTTAAGTCCAGTCATCGCCGGGGCGTTTTGGGGTCCATCGGCGGGTTCGGGGCTTTTTTTGACATGCCGAAAAATAATATCAAGGAACCTGTGCTCGTCTCTTCCTGCGACGGCGTCGGCACAAAGTTAAAAATAGCGATCCTCGCCGGCATCCATGACACCGTCGGCATCGACCTGGTGGCCATGAGCGTCAATGATGTGCTCTGTTCCGGCGCCGAGCCGCTTTTCTTTTTGGATTACATCGCGACCGGAAAGATCGAGACCCCTGTTCTAAAAGATATCGTCAAAGGGATCGTGGCCGGCTGCAAAGACGCGAATTGCGCTTTAGTGGGCGGTGAGACCGCAGAGATGCCCGGGATGTATAAGCCGGGCGAGTATGACCTGGCCGGTTTTTGCGTAGGGATCCTGGATAAGGCAAAGGTGTTGGGCGCGCAGCGCGTGAAGATGGGCGATGCGGTCATCGGCCTGGAGTCGAGCGGTCTGCACTCCAACGGTTTTTCGCTCGTGCGCAAGGTTTTTACGCATGTGGAGCTTAAGGCGCGCGCCATGGAGCTATTGAAACCGACGCGCATTTATGTGAGGCCCTTCCTATCCGCTTTGAAAAAATTCAACACAGGAGATATTCGTATCAAGGCTGCGGCGCATATTACCGGCGGAGCCTTTTATGACAAGGCCGCGCGCGTTGTCCCAGCACAAATGACGATGGCCATTTACAAGAATGCGTGGTCGAAACAGGAGATCTTCGAAGAGATCAGCGAAAGGGGAAAGATCAGCGAAAAAGAGATGTTTAAGACGTTCAACATGGGCATCGGCATGATCCTGGTCGTCAAAGACAGCTGCAAGATGGACGTGGTGCGCGCGATCGCCAAATTCGGCATCAAGAGTTATATCATCGGCGAGATCATCAGCGGCGTGGGCGGCGTGGCTATCGTTTAAAATATTATGAAAATATTAGTGGTCGGGTCGGGAGGCAGGGAGCATGCATTCGTCTGGAAGTTGGCGCATTCCAGGTATGTGACAAAGATCTTTTGCGCGCCGGGCAACGGCGGGATCAGCCGCCAGGCAGAATGCGTTCCGATAAAGGCCGACGATATCCAAGCCCTTTTGGATTTTGCGAAAAAAGAGAGAATAGATCTGACGGTTGTCGGGCCGGAGGCCCCTCTGGTCGCCGGCATCGTGGACGAATTTTCAAAATCTGGATTGAAGGTCTTTGGCCCGAGCAAGCGGGCCGCAGAGCTCGAGGCGAGCAAGAATTTCGCTAAAGAGCTCATGAAAAAAAACGGCGTTCCCACCGCCGGATTTGTGACCTGCCACAGTGTTGAGGAAGTTTTTGCGGCGACTGACCGCCTCGGCCTGCCTATCGTCGTAAAAGCGGACGGGCTGGCCGCCGGCAAAGGGGTCATCATTTGCGAAACAAAAGAATCCGTTGAGCAGGCGGCAAAAAGCATTTTAGTGGACCGGCTGTTCGGTGATTCCGGGAATTCTGTTGTGGTCGAGGAGTATCTGGAAGGGGAAGAGGCCTCTATTCTTGTTTTGACGGACGGCGAGCAGGCGATCCCCCTGGCTTCATCCCAGGACCACAAACGTGTTTTTGACGGCGACCGCGGGCCCAATACCGGGGGTATGGGCGCGTATTCGCCGGCGCCTGTTGTAACGGCTGAGATTTTGGAATCGGTGATGCAAAAGATCATCTATCCGGTCCTCGGCGGTATGAAAGCGATCGGCGCGCCTTACAAGGGCATCCTTTATGCGGGGATCATGGTGACGTCGCAGGGGCCGAAGGTCCTTGAGTTCAATGTGCGGTTCGGCGATCCCGAGACGCAGGCGGTGCTGGCACGGCTCGATTCGGACTTAGTCGAGGCGATGTTGTGGACCTTAAGCGACGATCGCGAGCCGCCGAAGCTGAAGTGGACGAGCCGGCCTTCGGTCTGCGTGGTCATGGTCTCCGGCGGCTATCCGGGCAATTATGAGACTGGGAAGTTGATCACCGGGTTGCCGGCTGTTGGGCAGTTTAAAGACGTGGTTGTTTTTCATGCGGCCACGAAAATGACCGATAACGTCTATTTGACGGACGGCGGCAGAGTCTTGGGCGTGACCGCTTTGGGACAGGACTTAAAGATGGCGATCGACCGGGCCTATGAAGCCATAGGCTTAATCAATTTTGATGAGATGCATTTCCGACGGGATATCGGGTGGAGGGCTTTAAAAAGACTGGAGAGTGTGTCATGAAAAAACCGGAAGTAGCACTCGTGATGGGGAGCATTTCCGATCTTGATACTATGCAGGACGCTATCGGGATCTTAAAGGATTTCAACATCCCTTTTGTGGCGAAGGTCTTGTCCGCGCACCGGACGCCCAAAGATCTTGAAGCATTCGTTACGGCCATGGAACAGGTAGGTGTCAAGGCCTTTATCGCCGGCGCGGGCGGCGCGGCTGCGCTTCCAGGGGTGATCGCCTCTTTTACGACGGTCCCTGTCTGCGGCGTCCCGATCGAGACGAAAAGCCTTAAAGGGCTGGATTCTTTGCTTTCTATCGTGCAGATGCCCGCCGGTATTCCTGTCGCCACTTTTGCCATAGGCAAGGCAGGCGCTAAGAACGCCGCGCTTTTCGTTCTTTCTTTGCTTGCGCTGGTTTCACCCGGCCTCCTGAAAAAAGTCAGGAGATTCCGAAAAAAACAGGCCCGGGCAATCAAAAAAATAAAGGTTAAGGCTTGACGCATACGCGCATTATCAAGATCGATCCCAAGGCTGTTGATCAAGCGGCGATTTTCGAGGCAGCCGAAGTCCTGGAAAAGGGCGGTTTGGTTGTTTTTCCGACGGAAACGGTGTACGGAATCGCGGTCAATCTTTTGAACCGCGCGGCCTTAGAGCGGCTGACAAAGATCAAAAAGAGATCCGAGGGAAAACAGTTCACCATTCATCTGGCGGATAAAAAAGATGCGGAAAAATACGCGGTCAATATCCCGCCGCGCGCCTATAAGCTCATGGAGCGTTTTTGGCCGGGGCCGCTGACAATGGTCCTTGCCGCGCCCGGGGGCAAGAGCGTCGGGTTGCGTATGCCGAAGAACTCGGTGGCGCTTGCGTTATTGAGCCGAGCCGATTTTCCGGTGATCGCTCCGTCTGCGAATCTCGCCGGCAATCCGGCGCCAAAGGATGCGCAGGAAGCGCTTAAGGACCTTTCCGGCTTGGTCGACCTGGTTTTGGACGCCGGGCCGACAGAGCTCGGCGTCGAATCAACTGTCTTGGACGCGCGCGCGTTTCCGTTCAAGGTCTTGCGCGAAGGTTTTATCAAGGAAAAGGATATAATGGCCGCGGTACAACAGAAGACCGTCCTTTTTGTCTGCACGGGGAATTCGTGCCGTTCGGTCATGGCTGAATACTTGCTTAAAAAAAAGATGGCGGATGCCAAGCGCCAGGACGTTGATGTGGTCTCCGCAGGAACATTCGCTTTTTTCGGAATGACCCCGACGAGGGAGACCTTAAAATTGATCCAGGGCATCGGGCTGGACGCCTCCGACCATCGCGCCCAGCGGGTAACAGCCGAGCTGGTGGATCAGGCGGATCTTATCTTAGTAATGGAGCGCAGGCATCGTGACGATCTTCTGCGGCAGTATCCGCAAGCGGAAAAGCGCATTCATCTATTGGGTGAGTTTGTCAAGATCGCCGAAGAGGACAAAGAGGTCACCGACCCCATCGGAAAGCCTGAGGATGTTTATTATCTGAGCTTCATGAAAATCAAGCAGGCCATTGAGAAGCTGGGAGATCTGATATGAGCCGAAAAAAAATCGCAGTCGGTTGTGATCACGGAGGGTTTATTTTAAAAGAAAAGCTCATCCCTTTTTTAAAAAAGAAAGGACTGGCTGTCCTGGATGTCGGGACTTTTTCTCAAGTATCCATGGATTATCCGGACACCGCCATCCAGGTGGCGTCGGCGGTCGCGAAAAAGAGAGCGGCTTACGGCCTTTTGATATGCAAGAGCGGCATCGGCAATTGTATCGTTGCCAATAAGGTCCGCGGCGTACGGGCGGCGCTTTGTTATAATAAAAAGGCCGCAGAGTTATCGCGGCGGCATAATGACGCGAACGTCCTCGTCTTGGGCGCTTTGTTCGTTCCTTTCAAGCGCGCCAGGGAGATCATAGATATTTGGTTAAAGACGTCGTTTGAAGGCGGACGGCATGCACGACGGGTCCAGAAGATAGAAAGGATTGAAAAGATATGCGGATGTCCTTTTTGAGCCATTTGAAGAAAGCGGATAGAGAGATATTCGATGCGATCGGCGCCGAGGTCAAGCGGCAGCACCAGAACATCGAATTGATCGCGAGCGAAAACTTTACGTCCCTGGCGGTGTTGGAGACGCAAGGGTCGGTCTTGACCAACAAATACGCCGAAGGGTACCCGAAGGCGCGCTGGTACGGCGGATGCGAATTCATGGATGATATCGAGGATATTGCCATCGAGCGCGCCAAAGAGCTTTTTGGCGCCGAGCACGTCAATGTCCAGCCGCATTCGGGCACGCAGGCCAATATGGCGATCTATTTTGCCGCCCTTAACCTGGGCGATACGGTCCTTGCCATGGACCTGGCGTGCGGCGGCCATCTTTCGCACGGCCTTGCCCATAATTTTTCCGGTATGTTTTACAAGATCGTCCCTTACGGGGTTAACCCGAAGACGGAGATGATCGATTATGATGAAGTGGCGGATTTGGCGCAGAGGTTTAAGCCGCGCATGATCCTGGCCGGCGCTTCAGCCTATCCGCGCGCGATCGATTTCAAAAAATTCCGCGAGATCGCCGATTCCGTCGGAGCGTATCTCTTCGTGGATATGGCGCATATCGCGGGTTTGGTTGCTGCGGGTATCCATCAGTCTCCGATCCCTTACGCGCATTTTGTCACGACAACGACGCATAAGACTCTGCGCGGCCCGCGCGGAGGCATGATCCTATGTCCGAAAGAATTCGCCAAAAAGATCGACAGCATCGTTTTCCCCGGCATCCAGGGGGGGCCTTTGATGCATGTGGTGGCAGCCAAGGCCGTGGCCTTGAAAGAGGCGCTGGCGCCGGAATTCAAAAAATATCAGAAAAAGGTCGTTGTTAACGCCAAGGCGCTGGCGCATAGCCTGGCGAAAAAAGGCTTTCGCATCGTCTCCGGCGGCACGGACACGCATCTTCTCCTGGTAGACCTGACGGATAAAAAGATCGACGGCAAAGAGGCGGCGGCGTTTCTTGACCAGGCGCGCATCACGGTGAACAAGAACCTGATTCCGTTTGATAAGCGTAGCCCGTTTTTGACGAGCGGCCTGCGTCTGGGCACGCCTGCGGTGACGACGCGCGCAATGGGGGCGCGCGAGATGAAGATCATCGCGGACTTGATCGCAGATGTTATTGGTGCGCGGGGCGAGGAGTCGGCGATCAGCGCGGCGAAGAAAAAAGTCGAAAAATTGGTGCGGCAGTTCCCTCTTTATGCGCCGCTCTTAAAAGAATTTAAATAAGGACGCAAACTAATGAATAGAAAAAAGAAAGACGCACGTCCGAACTGGGATCAGTATTTCTTAGGGATCGCCGAGCTCGTGGCCAAGCGCTCCACGTGCCTGCGCCGCAAGGTCGGCGCCCTGGTCGTCCGAGACCGCAGGATCCTGGCAACGGGCTACAATGGCACGCCGTCAGGCATACGTCATTGCTCGGAGGTCGGCTGCCTGCGCGAAAAATTAAAGATTCCTTCAGGCGAACGGCATGAGCTTTGCCGTGGCCTCCACGCGGAGCAGAACGTGCTCCTGCAGGCGTCTTTGCACGGCGTCTCTTTGAAAGACAGCGTTCTTTATGCGACCTATCAGCCGTGCATCATCTGCGCCAAGATGATCATCAATGCCGGTATCAAGGAAGTCGTCATCGCGGATCACTATCCGGACCCGATGGCATTGGCTTTTTTTAAAGAGGCAAAGATAAAAGTGAGAAAAGCTAAGAGTTAGATTCGCGGTTTTTGGTTAGCGGTTTGCGTAAACCGATAACCAAAAAACGCTAACCGCACACCGTATTTATTATGAGATGCCCTTTTTGCGGCCATGCCGACGATAAAGTGATCGATTCGCGCGCCAGCTCCGAAGGCAATGCCGTGCGGCGCCGCCGGGAGTGTTTGAAGTGCGCTAAGCGGTTCACCACCTATGAGGTGGTCGAGGAGATGTCGCTTTTAGTCGTCAAAAAAGACGGCCGCCGGCAGCCGTTTGACAAAAAAAAGATCTCCGCGGGCATCCAGAAGGCGTGCGAAAAGAGGCCTGTCTCGTCCGAAAGGATCGAAGAGCTTGTCGGAGCGATCGAGCGGGAGATCACCCGCCGCTTCGAAAGGGAGGTCTCGACAAAAGACATCGGCGAATTGATCATGGACAGGCTCGCTTCTTTAGACGAAGTGGCGTATGTCCGTTTTGCCTCGGTCTACAGGCAATTCAAGGATGTGAATCAGTTCATGACTGAGCTGAAAGACCTGTTGAAAAAGACGGACAAATAGAGGAAACCATGGTTGAAATGGAATTGAATAAGATTATTATTGACGAGAAACGGCAGGACCAGATCATCGTTTTAAAAGAAAAAGAAGGCGGCCGCCTTCTGCCTATCGTTATCGGGTTTTTGGAAGCGAATGCGATCAAGATGAAGATCAGCGGCGTTGTGCCGCCCAGGCCCCTGACGCACGACCTCCTTGTGACCGTCATCGAGGCTTTGGAGGCGAAGGTCAAAAAGATCATTATTGATAAGCTGGAAGACGGCACCTTCCACGCCAAGATCGTCCTGTCTTGCCGCGGCAACGGCCAGGAAGAGACTGTTGATGCGCGGCCGTCGGACAGCATCGCCCTTGCGGTGCGCGTCAAGGCGCCTATTTTCGTCGATGAAGAGGTTATTAAGAAGTCCGAGATCCTTCATTAATGGCCACGCACATCTTATGCCCTCCGATCTTCAAATCCCGATTCTTTAAGACTGTCGTTTCCCTGGCAAGAAAAGAAAAAAAAGAGATCTATCTGGTCGGCGGTTTTTTGCGCGACCTTCTGGTCGGGTATGAAAAACCGGCCCTGGATCTCGATTTCTCTTTGGAAAGTGGGGCTATCGATTTCGGCCGTCGTGTCGCGCGCCGCCTGCGAGCCGGTTTCGTGGTCTTGGACCGGGAGCGCGGCTGTTCAAGGGTTGTTATTAAAGATAAGCGCAGCGGGAGCGTTTTGACCTTTGACTTTGTGGATTTTAGAGGCAAGGATCTCAAGGAAGACCTGTATAAAAGAGATTTTACGATCAATACCCTTGCCTTGCCTTTGTCAGGTGACTTAAAGACGTTCCTGGATCTTTACGGCGCCGCAAAAGATATTGATAAAAAGATCATTCGGGCGGTGAGCCCAAGATCTTTTGATGACGACCCTTTAAGGATTTTGCGCGCTTTAAGCTTAAGCGCGATTTTCGGCTTCCGCATCGCTGCGCCAACGATGAAGCTCATCGATAGGAAGAAGGTGTATTTAAAAAAAGTGGCCGGCGAGCGGCTGCGGGACGAGCTTTTTAAGATCTTAAAAGTTCCCGGCGCCTGCCGCTATCTTGAGCTGTTGGATGATCACGGCGTTTTAGAAGAGGTCATTCCGCAGGTGACGGTCATGCACAATGTCAAGCAGGGAGGCTATCATCATTTAGACGTGTGGAGGCATTCGTTGGAGACTGTCAAAAAGCTGGAGGAGCTTATCAAAGGGTTTGAAAAAAACGCGGATGTCCGCGCTTATCTGGATGAAGAGATTTCGTCGGGCCGTTCGCGCCGGCAGCTGATCAAGCTGGCCGCGCTTTTGCACGATATCGGCAAGCCTGAGGCCTTCGAAGTCAAGGCGGGCAAAACGATGTTCCACGGCCATGAGCGCATCGGCCGCATCATCTGCGATTCAGTGTCTGAAAAATTAAAACTGGCGACAGACGAGAAATTCGCTTTGGATACGATCATTTTCTGGCATCTGCGGCCGGGGTATCTGGCGGACAACAAAGTCCTGACGCCGCGCGCTATCTACAGATATTTTCGCGATACGGGGAAAGAGGCTTTAAGCGTTCTTCTGGTCTCTGTTGCAGACCAGCGCGCCACGCGAGGGCCCATGGCCACGCTTTCCAGTCGCAGGAAACACGAGAAGGTCGCTTTCGCTCTGATCGAAAGATATTTTGAAATGAGGCGCCGGACGGCGCCGAAGAGGCTGATCAACGGGAACGATCTTATACGCCGGCTGAAGTTGAAACCAGGGCCGATTTTTTCCAAACTTCTGGTTGCCGTCCAGGAGGCCCAGGCCGAAGGGAGCGTTAAGACAAAAAAAGAGGCGTTGTCCTTAGTCAAGAATCTATTGAAAAAGGGGATCGATGAGGATTAAAGGGGTTGAGATCCGGGTGAGAAAGGGTTCTGTTGCCGGGACGAAGCTCGGCGCCAAGGTCGTCTGGTCGCTTGATAATGTTGACGAGCTGACCGTGCGTCGCGCCTGCAAACTCGCTTTGAAAAAAGCGAGCGCCCGCGGCGCAAAAACGCTTTCTATCCCGGAAATAAAAATTGCAAACAGCGATCTTTCTCAGAAGGCCGCTGCAAAGATCATGGCGCAGGAGGTGCTCAGGCACCTGAA
>JAGVGA010000039.1 GCA_020057345.1 Candidatus Omnitrophota bacterium
AGAAAATCCAGATTTGCGAAAAAGATCCCAAACCCTGACTAAAGTCCCTACTGCCGCATTCTTGTCTGACTTGATCAAGACCTGAGCGCCTCTTGAACGCGCGGCAACAAAGCGCTCCAGCTCTTGCAAGGAGACGCGCCTCTCGTTTAAATATATTGTCTGGTCCGCAAGGATAGTCACACTCCACTCCCCCTCCATCACCGGTTCGCTTGAGATCGCTTTGGGCAAAAAAACAGACAGACCGGATGCCCCTGATATATAAGGCAAGAGCACGACAAAAACCAATAAGACCAGGAATACATTAAAAAGCGCTATGGAATAAAGATACCTCGTCTTGGGCTTTGTTGACACCGGCCTGCTAAACTTCAAAGCGGCATCCTCCTTTCCATAAAAAAGGCAAGCAATTCCGTTGCCGCACGCTCCACCTCTTCAGTGAAAGACTTGATCCTCGCCTCGAAATAATTAAGCGCGATCAAGGTCGGGATCGAAACGACAAAACCCGCCACGGGGCAGATAAGCGTCTGCCACACTGCCGGCGTCAGATCCGATAGAACCACCGGAAGAGAGGCCGCGACCTTGGCCTGAAGGACGCCAAACAAGCTGATCAAACCGGCCGCGGTGCCCAGAAAACCGAGAAGGGGCGCGATCTGGACGATCGTCGATAAAATCGAAATACCTTCTTCCAAGACGGGCAACTCGTACAGGAAAGATTCCTGCATCGATTCCCTGATATCGTCTTTGGGGCGGTCATACTTCATGATGCCCGACTTGATGACCCGGACCAGGGGAGTATTGGCCTTATCGCACAGATCGATCGCCTCTTTGAGCCTCTGGCGGCCGAGAAGTTCAAAAATGTTCTTCAGGAAATCCTGCGCACCCGCCCTCATCATCGAGAATTGTTTTAGTTTTGCTGCAACCAGGGCAAGAGCAAAAACGGACACCCAGAGGATCGGCACCATCATCGGTCCGCCCATATGGAGGAGCGGAACCTTCTTGTAGGCAACCCACGTACCCACCACGCTTAAAACAGCGAGGATAACCCTTAAGAGCACATTGATCATTTTAAGCTCCGTTATCTTTTAAAACGTGATTCCTTAAGCCAAAGAAGCTTTTCTTTGGCATATTTTGCCTCCGGTACGGGATACTCGGTGATCTTGCGCAGGACACTCTCAAGATTGCGTCCGTCCTCTTTGTTTTCATAGATACGAGCTGCGCTTAAAAGCGCCTTCACAGACCGCGCCTGGTCCGACGGATAGAGATAAAAAACTTTCGTGTACGCCTCCAGGGCCTTTTCAGGTCTTGCCATCTCCTCGTAAAGGCCCGCGATCTTCAGCTGAATGTCCGCGTTCTCCTGAGCATTCCCTATGCTCAAGGCGTTTTCCAAAACATCTATCGCTTCCTGAAAAGAGGCTTTGCGTCCATACACTTCGGCCATTTTCAGATAAGCGGACTTGGCCATGCCTGTGGCGCCTTGGGCAACCAGCTTATAATTCTTAAGGGCTCCCTCAAAATCAGACCTGGCCCTATAGACGTCCCCGGCCAGTAGACTCGCACGGTCCGCAGTCACTCCCGCCCCTTGAGTCTTGGCGAATTCAAAGCTTCGCAGCGCGGCCTCGTCATTATTTTCTTTTAAATAACTGATCCCTATATCAACGGAGGCCTCCGGAAGAAGCTCGTGGTCAGGGTAATTCCTGATCAGCCGCTCAAAATATTTTCTGGCATTCGGGTAATCATCCTTCTGCAAAAACGACTGCCCCAGCCAAAAGATGATGTCCGGGGACATCTGAGAATCCGGATACCGGGCGATGAAATCCGACAATCTTTTGTTAGCCTCTGCCTCGTTGCCCATCTGGGCGTAGGCATTGGCGATCTCATACTCGGCTTTCTGGCGAAGGGTCTCCTGGTCGAAATATTCCCTGACGACGATGTTGAAGGCATCCACCGCAGCCTTGTATTCCGAAAGATTCACCAAAGACTCTCCCAAAAGAAACAAGGCCTGCGCCCTGTAGGAAGAATCTTTCAGGCCCGCGCTGAATAGGGCCAGCTGTTCCTTTGCCGCCGAAAAATCCCCTTTCTGAAAATAAGCGACGCCGACGAAATAATCGCAGTCATCGATCAGTTTGGACGACGGATAATCTTTCGAGAGCTTGCGGAAAGCCAAGATCGCCGAATCCAGATTCTGCATCTTGAGCCACGTCATCCCAAGCTGATACCCAACGTAATCGTTGTACGCGCTTTCGGAATAATCCTGCAAAATACCCTGGTAGGTCTCGATCGCCTTTTTAAACTCGCCGGAATCCTGATAAGCATCGCCGAGCTGACACAAAGCGCTGAGCTTGATGATCTTATCCGTCGAAAGTAAGGCGACCTTCTGAAACGCTTCCTGGGCGGAGCGAAAATCGCCGATCTTCAAGTAAGACCAGGCCATGCCATAATAGATCTTATCCCTGAGTTCTCTGGTCTCCGTGAAGATCCCGGAAAAGATCTTCAATTTGTCCAAAGAGACGCGATAGGCGACGACCGCTTCATCATACCGCGAAAGGCTGTAAAGGACTTCTCCCTTGCCAAAGTGAGCCAGGGGCGCAAACTCCCCTGTCTTGTCATCTGCGATC
>JAGVGA010000030.1 GCA_020057345.1 Candidatus Omnitrophota bacterium
ATCCCGGATGGTTTTATCTCCGGGATATCTGTGTCCGCGATGACCGGGAACCCCATATTGATAGCGCCGGCGCCGGTGGCGTACTTACGATCATCGAGCTCTCCGAGGACAAGAGCAAAAGCAAAGACGCGCTCTTTAGTGTACATCAAGCAGCGCTTCGCCTGCCCGGCCTTGAGCCCGCCAAAGGTGAGCGCTGAGCGAATGGCCCAGTTTAAAGGATATATTACCGAGACGGTATCGCGGCCGTACGGGACGATATAATTATCCCAGCCCATCTGCACATTCTCTTCTAATAGCTGATCGATGATAGAACGCCCATTTACCGACGATCCGACAAATGTAAGAATATTCCTCTGCTGCAGGGCGCGCACAATATCCACTGCTGTTTTGTTGTCCGGGGCGGCGCCTATAATAGCGGCAAACCCGGGCATGCGGCCGTCCACCAGCTGGATCCCTAACGTGCGCATGATGGTGTCCGTAAAGAATCCGTTGCAATCTTTTTGCGGCTCCTCGGCATAGAGGTACCTGAGCGCCATGATGATCTCTTCGGCAAACAAAGTCGCCATACCGGCGTTGAGCGCATCGCCCAGATAGGGCAGCCACATCTTTTCCGTCGGGACTAAAGGAAGAAGCGATTGAGCGTGCGCCAAGATCGGCAGAAGGTCTTTGAGCCTCTCGGCCTTCGCGTTCATAAGGGCGTTGGCCATGGGCAGGTAAAAGGCCGTCTCCGGAAACCCGATCTTTTCCTCCATGCCTTTTTCTTTGATGGCTCTGTCAAGGAACGAAGCGGCTTCTTTGAAGATATCATGCGCGCCCCGTATGGCCGCCTGTGCTACAATCTTAGACATACATCTGCTCCTTCTCGTTTGTCTTACCCGCAATGTGCGGATAGCTAAAATCTTCCAATAATAGTTTGTCTTTGAATGGCGCAACATCCACTTTATTCCTGATCAAGGATAACAATAAGCCGCTGGCGCGGATATCGCCGACCATGATCGCCCCGATCATCTTACCGTCTTTTAAGATCAGTTTTTTATACATGCCCTTATTCTCATCAAACGTCTCCAGCTCCTCCAATGAAACAGAAGCGCCTTTGATGTCATAGACCCCCAATGAGATCACAGGAAGCCCAAAAAACTCGATGGAGTTCATGCCCATGGAGCCGTCATAGGCCTCAGATGCGCCCGCTATCCGGCTGCCGGCGATCTTGCCCTGTTCGATTGCAATTGGCCAGAGGGCGTTAACCGCGGTCTTTCCGATTGTAAGATCAAAATTTTCGCAGACGTCGCCAGCCGCGTATATGCCGGGGATGCTGCTTTGTAAAAACTTGTCCGTGAGAATACCATCCGCGCATTTCACTTTAGAATCTTTGACTAAATCCATATTCGCAGAAACCCCTTTACCGACAATGACCAATGAGCAAGGGACTTCTTTTCCGGAATCAAGCTTGATACCCTTGACTTGAGCCCCGCCCAAGACCTCGACCGCATCCGCGCCCATGATGAATTCAATGCCGTTGGATTCAAGTTTCTTCTGCACCAGGCTTGCGGCGCGCGCATCCAGCATCTGAGAAAGCACCTGCTTGGACTTAACAACCACCGTCACTTTTAGCTTTCTTTTTGACAGCGCATGCGCAACCCTTAAGCCGACTAGGCCGGCGCCCAAAACACAAACAGACCCGGAAGACGACAAGAGGGCAACGATGTCCTTAGCATCCTTTAACGTCCTCAATCCAAAAACGCCTTTCTGCTGCAGGCCTTTGACCCCTTTGGGGAACTTCGGGCTTGCGCCGGTGGCGATGAGCAATGAGTCGTAACCGACCGAACTCTTATCCTCAAGGACAATGCGATTTTTTTCAGGCTCAACGCTCACTACTTTTTTATTCAGCAATAGATCGAAATTGTTTTCCTTATAAAAAGACTTCGGCCGGTAGGGAATCTTCTCCTCGTCCACTTCGCCGGCAAGATAGTAAGAAAGAAGGCAGCGGCAATAAGCCTCGTACCCTTCATCAGAAAGGATGGTGATTTTTGAGGTTTTATCGATTTGGCGGATAGACTCGGCCGCCGCAATGCCGGCGGCCGAATTTCCGATAATGACGACGTGTTTCATTTTTTCGGCTCCGGTTCTTCCTCCCAGAGGATTGCCTTAGTCGGGCAGGCCTTCACGCAGGCAGGCTGGTCTTTGTCCTTGCACCTGTCACAGCGAAGCGGTAATTTTATTTTATGGTTCGGGCGTATGGCCCCATAAGGGCAGACCATCACACACATCCAACAGCCCACGCATCTGTCTTCATCATGAAGCACCATGCCGGTTTTGACATCGCGCGTCAGGGCTTTGGCCATGCATGCGGCGACACATTTAGGGTCCTTGCAGTGCCGGCAGGTCACAGGGTAATCCTTCCCGGAAACTCCATACACTCTAACCAAGGGACGCGCAACCCTTTTTTCCTTAAGCGCCTTGCTTAAATCATCGCTCTCTGAATGGGCTACCGCGCAGGCAAGCTCGCAGGTCTTGCACCCTACGCATTTTTTGACGACGTAATATAGATTTTTCATGGTCTCATTTATTGGTACATCATGGGCTTAAGTTTCAGCGCCTGGCGCTTCCTGTCCATATGCTCGATGACGACCCTGGCCATCTGAATGGGATCAGGCTCAAAAGCCCATTTCCCGCCGGTGATCGCCTCCACATCTTGGGTCACAAACTTGGTCATGTTCGGCGAGCCGTGCACAGGAAACGGAGTGCCGAAAACCACAAGCGCCCCTGAGGCGACAAAATACCAGCCTATGGCAATGGCCTTCTCAGACATCCACTCAGGCGCAACACCCGCAACAGGAAGCTCATCAAGGCTCTTTCCAATGCCTCCCTCTTTGACCATCTCACAGCAGGCGGTCAATATACGGGAATTATCCACACACGGCCCGAGGTGAAGCACCGGAGGCATGCCGACCGCCTCACAGATCTCCTGCAACCCCTTGCCTGCGTATTGAAACGCCGCCTCAGGAGTCAACAACCCCGCTTTGGCGCATGCGGTTGCCGCGCAACCTGTCTGGACGACCAACACATCATGTTTGATAAGCTCTTTGACTAAGGCAACGTGGCTATCGCCGCTGTTCTGTTTCGGATTGTCGCATCCGACAACGCCGGCTACGCCTCGAATCCTTCCGGCGATGATCCCGTCATTTAAAGGCCTGTAAGTCGAACGGTAATTCCCGCCCAACATTTTGAAGATATACTCGGTAGAAAACCCACCGACCATATCGCGCGATTCTTTCGGGATGCACACCCGCGCTTTATCGCGATTAGGAAAATTCTCAATGGCCATCGTGACGATTTTCCGGGCGATCTCCATCCCCTTCTCCTCATGGAATTCGACGTAGATGGACCCGGGGAAATGCGCGCGCGGATTCGTGGAAACCACTTTGGTGTGGAAACATGCAGCAACATCCGGCAGAGAGGGCATGATACATTGAAGGTCGACAATAAGCAGCTCCACTGCGCCGGTGACCAGGACGAGCTCCTGCTGCAGAAAGTTTCCGGCGACATTAACCCCTTTACGGCTTAAGACCTCAAGCGCCGTGCAGCATACACCGGCAAGATTGATACCGGCAGCGCCTTTTTCCTTCGCCAGTTTGAGCATAGCCGGATCTGCGCTGGCAGTGGCAATAGCGTCGGATAATATAGGTACGTGACCATGGACGATGATGTTTACCTGATCCTCTTTTAATACCCCAAGATTTGCCTTTGCGCGCAGAGGTTCTGGGGAACCGAAGAGGATGTCGGACAGATCCGACGCGATCATCGAACCGCCCCACCCGTCGCTCAAAGCCACGCGCATCCCATGCATCATCAGGGATTGGTAATCATTGTCCACGCCCATATTGGTACGGGCCAAGGCTTCTGTCACCTCCCGATCGATACCGCGGGGCATAAGATTGTTTTTGCGCCAGATATCGAACTGCTTCTGAGGCGCGCGCTTAGGCAATACGATCTCTCCGTCCTGCTGGCCATACTCCTTAAAAAGCCGGAGAGCGAGTTCCTGCGCAAGTTTGATCGAATCTTTGTTGGAAGTCTCCAGGCCGTATTCTTTGGCAAGACGCTCCAATTTTTCCGGGTCGTTGATCTTATACCCTTGCGCCTTGCCTGTGCCGACAAGATGCAGCGTCTTGATTATTTCTCGGCCGTGGTCATTGTGGCAGGCGGAACCTGCGGCGATATGGCGCACGAGGTTGCGCGCGGCGATAACATCGGCATCCGCCCCGCAAACCCCGCACTTCGCCCCTTCGCCAAAAGGATCGATCCTGCAGGGCCCGAGATTACAATTCTTGCAACATATGCCCAGCGTTCCAAAACCGCAATGGGGCTGTTGTTTAAGTTCGCGATCCCAGATCGTCTCGATGGAAAGATCTTCGGCAACCGACCGCATCTCCTTGGTCGCCGGATCGCCGGGAAAATTACGTTTACTCATTTAAACCTCCGATTTAATCCTTCATAGATATCCGATAATTCTTTTTTTAATCTCTCGTCAAAAACAAATTTCCCGCGGGCTGTCAGAAGATTTTTGTTAAAAGACAAAAACCCAATCGGCTCTGTTTTCAAATTATTTTTTAAAAAATCCTCATCCGATTTATCCTGGATCTTATTGCCGACAAACCAGACCTTATCGATCCCGAGGCTACCAGCCAACTCCTGCGTATGCAGGCCCGTGCTTACTCCCAAATGCGTAGGCTCAGCGACGATAAGAAAGGCATCCACCGCATGGGCCGTGCCTCTTCCCAGATGCTCGGTTCCGGCGACCATATCCAAAAGCACCACCTCTTCAGTTATGACCAGATGACTGATGAGACGCTTGATGAACGCGTTCTCCGGGCACATGCAGCCGCCTTCTGCCTTCTGCACTTTCCCCATGACTATAAGACGGATATTGTCGTGCCGGGGACAGAATTTTTCGGGAATATCATCGACCTTCGGATTCAGTTTAAAATATCCGCCGGAGCTGTCCTCGCCTGACGAGGTACGCTCTGCGATAAGCTCCTTCATTTCGGTGATGGGGACGATCTTCTGCGGATTGGGGAAACCCAGCGCTATCCCTAAGTTCATATCCGGATCACAATCAACGGCGATGACTGTTTTCTTGTGCTGGCTGAATACCAATACAAGCCCGGCGGTGAGCGTCGTTTTTCCCGAGCCCCCTTTTCCGGCGATAGCGATCTTCATAGTTGAAATTTTATCCTCGTTCGCTACGCTCAAAGGACTGCGCTGTATGCGCCTTTGGCGCATGTTGAGGTACTTGCTAAAATAATCCTACAATATTTCCGTTTTCGTCAAAATCAACGTGCGCGCCCGCAGGATCAGACGGCAAACCCGGCATGGTCCTCATGGACCCGCACAAAGGATAAATAAATCCCGCCCCGGCAGATAAACGCACGTCGCGTACGGGCAGCGTAAACCCGCTCGGCCGGCCTTTAAGTTCCGGGTCATAGGAAAGCGAAAGGTGAGTTTTGGCCATACACACGGGCATCTTATCGTATCCCATTTTGGTAAACATCTTGATCTTCTTTTCCGCCTCGGGAAGATATTCCACCTTTTTCGCCCCGTATATTTTTTTTGCGATTATTTCTATCTTTTCCTTGATAGGCAGGTCCAGCGAATACAAAAATTTAAAATGCGACGGCTTGTTGGTCGCTGTCACAACTGCCTTTGCCAGCGCGATCCCGCCTTCTCCGCCTTTGGCCCAGACTTCGCTCAACACCGCATCATCAGCCCCGGCAGCAAGGGCTCTCTTTATTACCGTCTCTATCTCTTTATCCGTATCGGAGGTGAATTTATTAATTGCAACGACCACGGGGATACCAAAAAGGCGCAAGTTCTCGATGTGCTTCTCTAAGTTCACGGCGCCCCGCTCTATGGCGTCGATATTCTCCTTCAGCAATCCTGGATCCAAAGGCTTACCGGCGACGACCTTAAAATCACCGCTGTGCATCTTTAGGGCGCGTATGGAGCAGACCACGACTGCCGCGCTTGGCGTCAAGCCGCTCACGCGGCACTTGATGTCAAAGGCCTTTTCCGCGCCGCAGTCAGCGCCGAATCCGCTTTCGGTGACCACGTAGTCATTGAGTTTTAAGGCCATCCTGTCGGCGAGGATGGAATTATTCCCGTGCGCGATATTGGCAAACGGCCCGGCATGCACAAAACAAGGCGTGTGTTCGAGCGTCTGAAGCAAAGTAGGCTTGATCGCGTCTTTTAAAAGAACGGCCATGGCGCCGGCAACTTTTAAGTCTTCTGTGGTCACGGGTTTCCCGTCACGGGTAAAGGCGACCACGATCCTACCTATTCTTTTACGCAAATCCTTGATGTCGCTTGTCAAAGCAAGGATGGCCATTACTTCAGAGGCGACCGTAATATCAAATCCTGTGTGGCGAGGGATCCCATCCTCCGGATTGCCCTGGCCGATACTGATATTGCGCAGGGACCTGTCGCTTATATCCATAACCCTGCGCCAGAAAATATTAGAGCGGTCAATGTTCAATTTATTCTTATGATATAAAGAATTATCGATAAATGCCGCGCATAAATTATGGGCCGCGCCGACCGCGTGCACATCGCCGGTAAGATGGAGATTAAAATCTTCCATGGGCACGACCTGCGAATACCCTCCGCCGGCAGCGCCTCCTTTGATGCCGAATACAGGGCCTAAGGAAGGCTGTCTGATGCAGGTAGCGACTTTTTTGCCTATCTTGGCTAATCCAAGCGAAAGGCCGATGGTGGTAACGGTCTTTCCCTCGCCAAGCGGCGTGGGCGTGATGGCGGTAACAAAGATGTACTTCCCGTTCGGCCTATCTTTTATCCTCTCTAAAATGGATAGTTCAACCTTGGCCTTATATTTTCCGTAAAGCTCAAGCTCATCTTCCCTGATGCCGATCTTTTCAGCGATCTCCGCGATAGGCTTCAGCTTTGACTCACGGGCTATCTCGATGTCACTCTTCATACTTCCCCCAATCCTCTATTTTTTATAGGTATGTATTATAAGACGGGATATAGCGATTATCAAGGAAATTCAGGGCCTTTTATCGGCAATGAATATCCCTAAGTCAGGCTTAAGGTATTTTAAAACACTCGTGCCTTCTATGACAACGCCTTCGGTATTCTTAAACCTTCCC
>JAGVGA010000057.1 GCA_020057345.1 Candidatus Omnitrophota bacterium
ACCGTCAACTATGGCTATTCGCGACATATCCTCTCCCCTTCATGGCCTCATGTCCACAAATCTCTTCGCCTTATTCGAAATCTCTATCTCCACGCGGTCAAGCATTTCTCTGTGTGGCAGGATAATGATCTCGTTGGGCGTGACCTCAGTTGCGCAATTGATGCTACTGTTCAACTTCTCTTTTAGCTGATGATGATCGACCCCGCGGGAAACGCTTAAATAAATGATCAGCTCATCGACCTCAAAGGGATCGTTATCTTTTTTCCTGATCTGGACCTGCCACTCTTCGATCCCTTTTTCCGCCTCAAGGATCGATCCGAATGTGTTGAGATTCACCAACGCCCCTTTTATTTTCGATAATTTCAAAGATTTGATATTGGAGCTCCGGGATATCTGGCTTGAAATACGCGGGACGGTCCTATGGCAATAAGGGCACCTTGAATGGACGATGCCTCCCTTGATAAGATCTCCGGTGCGGTAACGCAGCACGCAGCTTCCGCGGGCATCGATGTTCGTATAGACCAGCTCGCCGTCCTCGCCTTCTCTTTTGACATCGCCGGTCTCCGGGTCGATCACTTCAAAAACTTCCTTGTCGGGATAAGTGTGGTATCCGCTGGAGATCTTGAGCGGCGTTATGCATTCTCCCCAGGCGCATTTTGCCTCTGTGAAGCCGTACGTACCCACGATGCGAATATGCTTGGCGCCCATGGACCTCAGCCATCCGGCGAGCTTCTCTTTAAATCCCATAGGGACCGCAGAGGCGCCTAAAATCACTCTTTGCACAAAACTGAAATCCCTGCCCCCCTCCTTGGCCGAGCGCACAAGATGATAAACATAGCTGGGCACGCCGATCAAGATGTTCGGCCTGACCTTTTCTATGGCCTCAATATTGCCTTCGGTCCCCATCACTTTTCCTCCGCCGGTGCTGAGCACGAAATCATGATGGCTGAACCCGGCAAACACCGTCTGCCAGAAAGCAAGGTGCGGAGCATAGGGAAAAAGATTGACCGCCCGGATATCTCCCTTGCCGCCGAAGATATCCAATAACCTTGCGCCGGATATATGCAGGTTTTCTATGTCGTAGCCGGAATATAAAAAGGAGACGGGATGATGAGAGGTGCCGGCGGTCGCCGTCAGAAAAATAGGGCGGTATTCTTTTTCCAGACGATGTTTTAAATATCCCTTCCCCTTTACGATCTTCAGTAAAGCGAATAAAAGGAGCCTGTCTTTTGTCGAATATTTCCTGATGGAGGCTTCCTGCGGCTGAAGGATGAAATCCTTGAAGTGGTCGGGATTGTCCTTGGTGGGGAAAAAATCTTCTTTCTGGGTGAACGGGATGATGCTTAAGTCTTCGACTGTCTTTATGTATGAGGGTTTTATCTTATGCTGGTTAAATAACCGGTGGTAATAGGGGCTGAAGGGGTAAAGTTGGCGGGAGATAAAATGGCGCAGTTTCCTGTTCTGTATTTCTTTTAATTCTCTTAAGGAAAGAAAGCTTAACTTATCCCAATGATCCATCAGATTCTATTTTTTCATTAAGTGGACAATGCGTCTCTCTCTTCTCAATAAGATCTCCCTATTTTTTTTTGATCTCCTCTTTTGTCTTAAGTATAAGGCCCGGGACCTCGGTGGGCCGTCCGTCCTGGTCCACGGCGACCATCGTCAGATAGGCGGAGCCGACGTCGACTGTCTTGTCTTCCTTAAGCCTCTCTGCCCGGATCTTTACTTCCACGTCCATCGATGTCCTGCCGACATGATAGATCGAAGCACAAAGCGTCAATAGATCACCCACGCTTACGGGATGTTTGAATTCTATATGGTCCATCGAGACGAGAAGGACCTTTTTCCGCGCATGCTTGGTTGCGGCGACAAAGGCCGCCTCATCCGCCAATTTCAAGATCGTCCCGCCATGGACGCTTCCGTAGTGATTGGCATCCATCGGCATCATCACTTCGGATAATATTGTCGCGGAATCCGCCACTGTTTTATTTCTCATGCTTAAATTATATCACCACTTTGACTTACCGCAAATGATATATTGAGCGATTATCCGTCTAAATGCTGTGGGCGACGACTTCGGCGAGGATCGTGATGTCTTCGGTGCAAAAGATGTCCTTGATGCTCTTATCAAAAAGGACATTGGCTTCCGAACCGAATTCATCGTCGCCTTTCCAAAGGGTCAACAGGAGCGGCACGCCTTCGAATGTCTCCAAGACGATCGCCACATCGGCGAGTTTTTCTTTTCTGGCTTTGAAGCGCTCAAGCAGGGCAGAAAGGGATTCCGGCTGATTTTTATACTTGCGCAGGATCGTCTCGATGACCCTTTTGCGGTAGGTCGGATAATAGATCTCTCCTCCATCCAACTCTTTAAAAGAGATCCACTCGCCTAAAAGCGAAGGCAGTCCTTCGATCCGCCGAATGAGATAATGCAAGATCAGGATACTCAGGTGTGTTTTGGCCGGGGCATTGCAGGATAAGGACAAAACACGGCGCTCATCCAGATCAATATCGTAAGTATCCGCAAGGAACGGGATGGAATAGGATCGTTCTTGTTTTAAATTTTCCAGTTCCTGCCACGCCTTGGCCAAAGCCGCGTCATAGGTCATGATGATTTTCTCCCTCTGATCTTTATTACAACATTGCCTATTGCCCAGCAAATAAAAACTAACAACAAAAAGAAAACAAATAATCCAATACCGCCTGCCAGAGCGCCTATCAATCCTCCCTTTAAGCCGCCATGGGGCAGCCCGACAAAAAAACCGATAAACGCTCCCAGAAAAACAATTTTAAATTCCCCGGAACCGTATCCGCCAAAACCGCTCATGTTTCCAATTATACCACTTTCATTAAAAA
This sequence comes from Candidatus Omnitrophota bacterium, assembly GCA_020057345.1. Taxonomy (GTDB): domain Bacteria; phylum Omnitrophota; class Gorgyraeia; order Velamenicoccales; family Velamenicoccaceae; genus JAGVGA01. The sequence continues at coordinate 2,854 of JAGVGA010000057.1, forward strand.
AAGAGAGGCCTCAATAAATAGAAAACCCTTTTATTAAACGATCGTCAAGGCATTTTCGATGCTTCCAGATGCTCCCAGCGCTCGTTGGCTTCTTCAAGCAGAAGTGAGAGCTCCTCAGACCTGGCCTTGACCCGGTTGATCTCCTTGGGGTCTCGCTCATAAAAAGCAAGGTCCGCAAAGAGGCTATAGAGCGCCTTCTGCTCCTCTTCTAATTTTTCAATTTTCAAAGGGAGGCCGTCTAACTCCTTTTGTTCTTTAAAGGTGAGCTTGCGCAAGACAACAGGCCTTTCTCTTTCTCTGCGTACCTTTGCGGCCTTGATCTTAGACGACTCCGGCGTAAGCGCAGGCCGCTGGCTTAGCCAGTCATCATAGCCTCCGGGATATTCATTGATGACGCCGTCACCTTCAAGCACCATGGTGGAGGTAACCACGTTATTCAAAAATGCTCGGTCGTGGCTGACCAAAAGCAGTGTCCCGCGGTAATCAAGCAGCAATTCCTCCAAAAGTTCCAGGGTCTCGATATCCAAGTCATTGGTAGGCTCGTCCATCACCAGCACATTGGAAGGTTTAGAAAATAGCCGGGCGAGTAACAGACGATTACGCTCCCCTCCGGAGAGGACTTTGACCGGCGTGCGGCTTCGTTCAGGCGGAAAAAGAAAATCCTCCAGATACCCAAATATGTGTTTAGGCTTGCCGTTAATGATTATGATCTCGCTTGCGCCGTTCACATTTTCGGCAACGGTCTTCTCTTCATCCAACTGCTCGCGCAGCTGATCGTAATAAGCGATCTCGAGGTTCGTCCCCAGCGTCACCTTCCCTTTGGTCGGAGCAAGCTTGCCCAGCAAAATGCGCAACAGCGTGGTCTTACCGCTGCCGTTCGGGCCGATCAACCCGATCTTATCCGCGCGCATAACCTTAGCGGAAAAATCCCTTATCAGGCACTTATCGCCGTAACTAAACCCCAGATGGGATACCTTGATCACCCTGTGGCCTGAAAGAATCGATTTTTGCGGCCGCATGCGAACCAGGCCTTCCTGCTTGCGCTGGGCCTTCTTCTTTTCCCTGAGCTGCATCAAGGCCCTGACACGGCCTTCGTTACGGCACCTGCGGGCCTTAACCCCCTGACGAATCCAAATTTCTTCCTCACCCAATTTCTTATCAAAATGGCCCCACTCCACTTCCTCGATAGCCAGAGCCGCCTGTTTGCGCTCAAGGAAAATTTTATAATCACACGACCAGCTATAGATCTTTCCCCGGTCAAGCTCGACGATTCGGGTAGCCAAATGCTCCATGAACATCCGGTCGTGGGTAACAAAGAGAACCGTGCCCGGATAACTGGCAAGAAACCCCTCCATCCAGTTGATAGAATCGATATCAAGATGGTTGGTGGGTTCATCAAGAAGCAGCACCTGAGGCTTGAGCACCAGCGCCCGGGCCAAAAGCACACGGCGTTTCTGCCCGCCGGAGAGATTCAGGAAATCGCTCTCAGCATCAAGATTCATCCGGGCGATGACATTCTCGACCTGATTATTCACATCCCAACAGCCGGTGTGGTCCAATTCGGACTGCAAGGCATCCAGCTGTCTTAATAACTCAGGCGTATGTTCCGTATGAAGGCGGCGCGTCAGCGCGTGATATTTGCTTAAAAGACCGGCGCGCTCCCCTAAACCAGAGAGGACAATATCAAAAACACTTCCTTGTATATCCACCGAGACTTCCTGCGGCAGATGCGTGATCTCT